>JAPOVQ010000021.1 GCA_026708035.1 Chloroflexota bacterium
GGCGGTGCCGAGGCCCTTCCCCACGCGCCCCGCCCCCAATAATTCAAAGGTCTCCTCTGGGAGAGGGTCAGGGTGAGGGAATCCGGCGGCCCGCACCGCGTGCAGCGTGGGACCGCCACCCCCGCAACCGGCCGATGCATTCGATGTAGGGGCGCCCCCCGTGGGCGCCCGTTCCCCTCCGTTCGTGGTGAGCCCTTCGGCAAGCTCAGGGCAGGCTCCGTCGAACCACGTCTTTTGGATCGGGGCTAGCCGGACGTCCAAACGCCCTGTAGGGGCGTCCCTTGTGGGCGCCCGCTTTCTCCTCGTCGCCGCAAGCCGGCCTCTCTCTTGAAGAGATCCTCGCGAAACCACTTCGTCATTCCGGCGAAAGCCGGAATCCAGTCCGGTCAGGTCTGGAGGCGTTGGACCCTTGCCCGGTGGCCCGCGCAGGCTCCGACGGGGCAGGCTTCAAACCTGCCCCTGCCAACCTACGATCCCCCCGCGAACCACACCTCCACCCAGGTGCTCACGAACAGCGACCCGTCCGCCTCGCTCACGTCTCGCACCTCGATGCGCAGGCGTCCCGGCGCGGTCGTCCCCGTCACGGCGATCGACCGCGCAAACGTGCCCGGCCCGTCGAGATCGCCTTCCACCGTGATATAGCTCTCGCCCACCACCGTTCCGGCCTCGTCGTAGATGCGATATGTCAGGTTCTTCTCGAACGGCATCACGCTGATCCGCCCGCGAACCTCGATCTCCGTGCCCACCGTCGCGCCGCTCAGCGGCGCCTCCAGCACCAGCTCGCGCACCGGGCGGTCCATTTCCTCATCCGGCTGTGCGCCGTACATCGACGGAGTGGCCTCCAGGACCACCAGCACATTCGTCCGAGCCACCGCCGAACCGGCGCCTGCGTCCACGATCTCGATGCGTCCCGGTACACCCTCGCCCGCGATGAACTCCACCGGCGCGGCGAACGTCCCCAGAGAGCCCTCGAAGCCCTCGACCGGCAGCGTGCCCATGCCGATCACCCCGCCGCGAGCGTCATAGACCAGGTAGCGAAGGCCGTCGCCCGAAGGGCGCATGGTCGTCGTACCTCGAACCTCGAACCCGCTAGCAACGGTCTCGCCCGGCAGTGGGGACTCGACCACCAACGCCCGCCGCTCCGCCAGCTTGCCGTCCCGCAGAGCGAAGTCACGAGTGATTTCGAGCGTCGGGCAGCACAGTCCATCGCCGGCGCGGTGTGTCACCGTCTCGGCGACGATCCGTCCGCCGGCGATCGTCAGGCTCCGCACCGGCACCCGGTCTCCCAGGTACGTCCGCGCCGCCTGCACCGGCTCACCGTCCCGATCGAGTACGGCGACCAGATGCTTGAACGTGCCGCTGCCGCCGCCGGAGGTAAAGAGAACCACGGCCGCATCGGCGATCCCATCGCCATCGAGGTCGCCAAAGGCGACCGTGTCGTTGTCGATGCCCGTGTAGTCCCGTTCCGTCGCGCCCTCGCCATAGGCGATCGATCCCTCGCCGTCCTCGAGCCGGATGGGGGTGTTTTCCTCACCGAGAAGCGGCAGGCGGTATTCGGCGTTCCGCAGCTGCTCCAGCGTCAGCCGCTGCGTAGTCATGGTGGAAGCTATTGGGGATTCCCAATCGAAACGCTCGCTGTTCGGCCGCTGCTGCAATCCCTCCGGACCGTTAATCCAGGTGCGCGAACCGTCGGTGAACCCGGTCCAGTTATCGGACTTGCGCCAGATCAGCTCTCCGTTGCTCGTGGATTGCCGCGTCGTACCCGTTTCCGGATCGTGCCGCTCGTCCTCCAGGCAGTCGCCCACCACGTCCGGAATCAGGTCGCGCAGCGCCTTGAACCCCAGTTGAAACGAACAGTCCTGGGCCACAACCGGCTGAAACGAGAACAGCAGGGCGATCAGGGCCACCGCCAGCAAGAGCCTAGTCTTCATCGATCAGGCCTTCCCGCTCGTCCATGAGCGACGACTTGAAGGGATGCCTACGTTAGCAGCGTCCGGCTCAGGCCGCTGAGGACCTGCCCGACGACGAGATTGATCAGCCGTCCCTTGCGATAGAACACTCTGCGCACCTGGCAGCCGTTGAGGTGGGCGTGGGCGCCGCGGAGGCCCGTCCAGCCTCATACTCGCCGTGCGGCGGAGTCGTACTACACTGTGTGACGCCAGCATACGGACGAGGCGACCAGTGCGATGAGCCGGCATCTGTCGGTACGCGTGGGCGATGACCTGTTCGAGCAGTTGGAGACCCAGAGCCGGAGAAGCGGGCAGTCACGATCGGCGGTCGCCAAGCAGTTGCTCGATGAGGGCCTGCGCATGGAGCAACATCCCGGGATCGTCTTCCGCTCGGGCCCCGGGGGGCGCCGCCCGGGATTGATCGGCGGTCCGGACGTGTGGGAGGTGGTCGGCGCGCTTCGCGGAGCGGATGGCGGCGATATCGACAGTCTGGCAAGCATTGGCGAGCGGACCGGACTGACCGCCGATCAGGTGGGAACTGCCCTGCGCTACTACGCCGACTACACCGACGAAGTCGCCGCCTGGATTCGGCGAGTCGAGGAAGAGGCTGAACGAGCCGAGGCCCGCTGGCGACGGGAGCAAGCGCTGCTCGGCAGGTGAAGCTGCTGCTCGACGAGATGTGGGCGCCCGCGATCGCCGAGGCGCTGCGGGACCGCGGGCATGAGGTTGTGGCCGTGGCCGAACGGCGCGACCTTCGAGGCATGTCCGATGCGGCAATCTTCGATGCGGCGCAGGCGGAATCTTGGGTGATCGTGACGGAAAACGTCGTGGACTATCGACCGCTCGCGGCAGCCGCCATGCGCGCCGGTCGTGCCTCGCCGGCGCTCATTTACACCAGCAACCGAGCCTATCCGCGAGCCAATCGGCGGACGGCCGGGCGGCTGGTGGCGGCTCTGGACGCCTTGCTTACGACACGCGACGCGGTCGAGAGCGAGCACTGGCTCGAATAGCCAGGGATTGAGCCGGGGCTACGAAAGCGTCGAATCGCAGCCGATCATCCGACCACCAGGTTGATCAACCGCCCCTCGCGGTAAAAGACCCTGCGCACTTGGCGGCCGTTCAGATGGGCCTGGGCGCGCTCGCTGGCCAGCGCCAGTTCGCGCGCGCCGTTTTCGTCGATGGTCACCGGCGCCTCGATGCGGTCGCGCACCTTGCCGTTCACCTGCACCACTAGGGTGAAGGTCTCATCCGCCGCCAGGTCCGGGTCCCACTCCGGCCAGGGCTGCAGGTGGATGCTCTCCGTGTGACCGGTGCGCTCCCACAGCTCCTCGGCCATGAACACCGCGCTGGGCGCCAGCAGCACCAGGAAGGTCTCGATCGTCTCGGTCCAGATGGGCCGGGCGCGGAGCTCCTCGTCGCCCACCTCGACCAGGAAGTTCGTGAACTCCATCAGCGCCGCGATCATGGTGTTGAACTTGAGCCCGTCGATGTCCTGGCTCACGCGGCGGATTGTCTGGTGCAGGCGGCGGCGCAGCTCGACCTCGACATCGGCATATGCCGCGCGCCGCCGCTCGGTGTCGCCCACCGGCTGGTCGAGCACCACGTTCCAGACGCGGCCTAGCCAGCGCGAGACTCCCACCCGCCCCTGCTCGCTCCAGGGCAGCGTGCGATCGAACGGTCCAATGAACAGGACGTAGCAGCGCAGCGCGTCGCCGCCCGCGGCGGCGGCAACGTCGTCGGGTGACACGACGTTGCGCCAGGACTTGGACATCCGGGTCACGCGGAACTCGACCAAGGCCTGGCCGTTGCGCTGCGCGCGCTCGCCGGTCAGCTCGAAGCGGGCCTCCAGGGGAAAGCGGCGGAACGGCTGTGCCGACTCGGGGTGCTCGTAGGCGTCGGCCCCGTCGGCCGCGCCGATGCGCGCGCCGCCCTGGCTGTCGATCCGCAGGGCGGCCTCGTCCACCCAACCGCCCTGGGCCAGCAAGATGCCCTGGTGGCGCAGGGCCTTGAATGGCTCGGTGAGATCCACCACTCCGGCGTCGCGCAAGGCCTTGGTCCAGAAGCGGGCGTAGAGCAGGTGCATCACGCTGTGCTCGGCCCCGCCGACGTAGAGGTCCACCGGCATCCAGCGCCGGATCGCGTCGAGATCGAAGGCCTGGTCCTGCTGGTCCGGGCTGCAGAAGCGCAGGAAATACCAGCTCGAGCAGGCAAAGCCGCCCAGGGTGTCGGTTTCGCGCCGCCCCGCGCCGCCGCAGGACGGGCAGGCGGTGTTGACCCAGTCCTCGGCGGCATCGAGGGGCGCGCGCCCGCCCAGCTGCTGCGGGTCGATCTGGTCGAGATGCGGCAGCAGCACCGGCAGCTCGTCTTCCGGCACGGGGACCTCGCCGCAGTGGTCGCAGTGCACGATCGGGATCGGCGTGCCCCAGTACCGCTGGCGCGAAATCAGCCAGTCGCGCAGCTTGTAGTTGATGGCGAAATCGCCGGCGCCTTGGTCGCGCAGCCACTCCGTGACGGCACGGATGCCCTCGCCTGAGGGCAGGCCGTTGAACCGGCCCGAGTTGACCATCGCACCTTCACCCAGGAAGGCCTCGGTCAGCGCCTCGCCTTCCCATTCGGGGGGAGTGATGACGGTGCGGATCTCGATGCCGTAGCGCGTGGCGAAATCGAAGTCGCGCTGGTCGTGGGCCGGCACCGCCATGATGGCGCCCGAGCCGTAGGACATCAGCACGTAGTCGGCGATCCAGATAGGCAGGCGCTCGCCGTTGACCGGGTTGACCGCGTAGCCGCCGGTGAACACGCCCGTCTTGTCGTCGTCCAGCGCCACCCGCTCCAGCTCGGCCTTCCGCGCCGCGGCGGCCACGTAGGCAGTCACCTCGTCGGCGCGCTCCGGCGTGGTGACCTCGGCCACCAGCGGGTGCTCCGGCGCCAGAACCATGAAGGTGGCGCCGAACAGCGTGTCCGGCCGCGTGGTGAAGACCGGCATCTCGTCCCCGGCCTCGGTGGTGAACACCACGTCGGCGCCCTCGCTGCGGCCTATCCAGTTCACCTGCGCGCTGCAGGTTTCGTCAGGCCAATCCAGCCCTTCCAAGTCTTCGATCAGCTGGTCGGCGTAGTCGGTGATCTTGAAGAACCACTGCGTCAGCTCGCGCTGGCTGATGTCGGTGTGGCCGCGCCAGTCGGTGCCGTCGGCGTTGACCTCTTCGTTCGCCAGCGCGCCGCAGATCGGGCACCACCACTGCATGCCGGTGGCGCGATAGGCCAGCCCGCGCTCGTAGAGCTTGAGGAACATCCACTGGGTCCAGCGGTAGTACTCGGGATGCGTGGAGTTGATCTCCCGCGCCCAGTCGAAGGACGCGCCCGCTAGGTCCAGTTGCCGCTTGTAGTTGGCGCTCCACTCGCGCGTCAGATCGGCCGGGTGGCGCCCGGTCTCGATGGCGGCGTTCTCGGTGGGCAGGCCGAAGGCGTCCCAGCCCATGGGGTGCAGCACGTCGTAGCCCCGCATGCGCATCACGCGCGACAGCACGTCCGTGGGCACATAGTTGCGCAGGTGACCCACGCTGATGCCGTCCCCCGAGGGATAGGGGAAGAAATCCAGGCAGTAAAACGTGGGCCGATCCGAGGGCTCGGGCGTGCGGTAGAGGTCCTGCTCGGCCCAGCGCGCACGCCATTTGGGATCGATTTCGGCGGGAGAAAACTCGACAGTCACGGGTGCCTGCGGCGGATGGACGCGGACTTCATTCTAGGGCAGTCGGCGGTCGATGGTCCGGTAGGGGCAGGTTTCAAACCTGCCCGTTCGGGTGATGCGGTGTCTGGCGGGCGCCGGTCCGGTCCCCTCTCCCTCTGGGAGAGGGTTAGGGTGAGGGCGCCGGTCAAGGGCATCTAGTTCGCCGCCGGCAACTCAATCCGAAACGTCGAGCCCTCGCCCGGCGTGCTCGTCGCCGTCAGGCGGCCGTCCATGGCCTCGATCAGAGCCCGCGCAATCGCCAGACCGAGCCCGCTGCCGCGGGTCTTGCGGCCCGAGGCGTCCGTGCCGCGGTAGAACCGGTCGAAGATGTGCGGCAGGTCCTCGGCGGGGATGCCCTCGCCCGTATCCGTAACCTCGATCCAGCCGGCCCCTTCGTCCTGCGTGCCCGAGCGAACGCAGATCGCGCCGCCCGACGGCGTGTGGCGCACCGCGTTGTCGAGCAGATTGGCCAGCACCTGGCGCAGCCGCGCCTCGTCGGCCCGGGTCGTGCCCGGCGAAGACTCCGACTCCAGTGCCACGCCTTTGGCCTGCGCCTGGCTCCGCATCGCCGAGGCCGCGTCATTGAGCACGCGATCGAGGGAAACTTGCTCAATCGAGAGGTCCAGCTTGCCTACGTCCGCCAGTGAGAGATCGCGAATGTCTTCGACCAACCGGTGCAGCCCCTCGGCGCGGTCCAGCGTCGACCGCAGCGTCTCGTCCGAGCGGTCGTAGACGCCGTCCAGCATGGCCTGAAGATTGCCCTCGATCACGGTCACCGGCGTGCGCAGCTCGTGGGCGATATCGGCAAACAGGTTGCGGCGCGCGGCCTCCTGGGCCTGCAAGCCGGCCGCCATGTCGTCGAAGGCCGCGCCGACGGTGGCCAGTTCGTCCCGGCCGGCAAGCCCGCTGCGCGAGCGCAGATCGCCTGACGCCACGCCGCGCGCCGCCGCCGTCAGCCGCCGCAGCGGCCGGGTGATGCCGGCAGCGATGACAACACCGACCATGAGCGCCACGCCCACGGCGATTGCCAGGCCAATCAGCAACGACCGCACCGTCTCGTTGATGAAGGCTCGTTCCAGCACGGCGCGAGCGTCGGATCCGATGGGCAACGGCCCCGCCGGGCCCAGCGCTTGGGGCATGTGCAACTGGCCGATTTCTCGGCCCGCCGCTACTAGCGGCGTCGCCGGCCAGGCGGCGATGGCCAAGCGGGATCGGATGCCGCCTGGGCCCCAGACCAAGTCGCCCTCGGTGTCCACCACCGCCAGCGGCAACCCGCGCGGCTGGCCTCGGGAAAACACCTCGCGCGCCGCCTTCCGAAGATCGCCCGTGCGCTCGTAGGCCGCCGCGAGCCGGTCGGCCGTATGCTCGGCTTCGTGGTGGCGAACGTCTGACGCGAACCTCTCGAACCGGCTGGCCGTCGTCAGTCCCACCACCAGCGCGGCTGTGCCCACGGCCACCGCCGCCACCGCCACGAAGGCCAGCACCAGCCGCAGCGACAGCCGCATGGCTACGTGTCGCCCAGCCGGTAGCCGACCCCGGTGACGGTCACGACGTAGCGCGGCTCGCCGGGATCGGGTTCCACCTTGCGCCGCAGGTTGCGGATGTGGCTGTCGATCGAGCGCTCCAATGTGATGCTGTCCGGGCCCGCCACCGCGTCCAACAGGTCCGCGCGTGACAGCACCCGTCCGTCGGCACGCGCCAGCGTCGCCAGCAGATCGAATTCGGTGCGCGTCAGCGCCAGCAGATTTCCGTCGCGCCTGACCTGGCGGCGGTCGACGTCGATTTCCAGCGAGCCCACGCGCGTGGACGCGGCGACCGGCTCCGCTTGCGCTCGCCGCAGGATCGTATGCACGCGGGCCACCAGCTCACGCGGGTGAAACGGCTTCGTCACGTAGTCGTCGGCGCCCAACTCGAGGCCCAGCACGCGGTCCGTCACCTCATCTCGCGCCGTCAGCAGCACCACGGGCCGCGGTCCGCGTTCCCGGATCGTGCGCAGCACGTCGAGGCCGCCGATGCCCGGAAGCATCAAATCCAGCACCACGATGTCGGGCTGCTGCGTGGCCTCGTGCATCAGGGCGGTCTCGCCGTCCTCCGCCGTGATGACCTCCATGCCTTCGCGGCGGAGGTAGGCGCTCACCAGGCGGCGAATGTCGGGGTCGTCGTCCACCACGAGGACGCGCTGGTGTTTCACGGACAGTCTCCCGGAATCGTCACGGCGGCGGGAGCCGGCCGCCGACCGGCTCCCGCACACCGTACGCCTGGGGGAGGCTACAGAGCCAGCCGGCTCGCACTGGCGTCCGCCGGTGTCGATTTGGAGGAGTGGCAGCCGCCGTGCTTGCCGCCGGACTTCCCGTGGCCGAAGCCGCGGCCCCAGCCGTGACCCCGCCCCGGCTCGTCGGTGTTGGTCACGATGGATTCCACGCGATCCGCCAGCCCGTCCTTCATGGTCTGGGCGCGCTCCTCGCTCAGGCGTCCGGACTCGACCGCCGCGTCAATTGCCGCCGTTGCGCGGGAAACAAGCTCGGCAATGTAGGCGTCCTTGGTCACGCCGTTGGCCTCGCCGATGTCCGCCAGCGACGTACCCTCGACCCGGCCCGCACGGATCTCCTCGACCGAGAGGCCCGACAGCTCGCTGAGCACGACGACCGGCGACGGCTTGCCGTCGAGCTTGACGGCCCAACCGCGGCTCCGGCCGTGCCAGCCGGCCTCACTGGTGACCATGGCCGTCACCTTGTCGGTGAGACCCTCTTTGATCTCCGCGGCGCGATCGTCGGAGAGCTTGCCGTCGGCGACCGCGTCATCGATCGCCGTTGTGGCGGCCTCCACCACCGCCCCCACGTAGTCGTCGGTCGTGACGTCATTGGCCTCCGCGATGTCGGCCAGCGAGTCGCCGCTCTGCCGCGCGCCGCGGATTTCCTCGACCGAAACACCAGTCAGGTCGCTCAGGATCTCTACTGGTGAGACCCGCTTGCCGCCAAACCCGCCGCCCCCGTGCGCCAGCGCGAGGCTCACGGCCACCACCGACACCATGGCGGCGCCCGCTGCGGCGAGCGCCAGTTTCCTCCACCGACCCATCCACATCCTCCTTGCCGTCAGGCGAGGGCATCTGTTCACGAGATTGACGATAGAAACGGCCTGTCAACCCGCCCCGCAGACGCAATGCAGAGCGTGTGCAGTTTTCGGAGCCGTATTCCCGCCGCGCTGATCGGCCGGACGTAGGGGCGGTTCGCGAACCGCCCCCGCACCCGCGCCCGTTCGCTAGCAACCCTCAGTCGCGGGCGGTGGCCTCGGCTGCCGCGCGCTCGGGAGTGGAACTCGGCTGCTCGCCGGCCGCGTGCATCCCCGCCGCCGTGAGTCCCCACAGCTGGCGGCCCCACAGCGCCACGAACACCCCCACGCACAAGCTCAGGCTGCCGCCGATCGCCATGGCCACGGGCGTTCCCAGACGCTCGGCGGTCGCCGACAACGGCAGCAGGCCAAGCGGCATCAATCCCCAGTTGATCATCCACACCGCCATCACGCGCCCGCGCATATGCGCCGGCACCAGCAGCTGCACGATGGTCTGGGACAGCGCCATGTGAATTCCCTGAAACATGCCGACGCACGCCAGGACGAGCGCCACGAACGGGAGGAACCGCGTGAACGACAGGACCACGTACAACGCGCCGTTGATGACGATGGCGGCAATGGCCAGCCGGCCGGGACGGCGGACTTCCGGCGCCGCGACCAGGGCCAGTGCCCCGAGCACCGCGCCCGCACCCAGCGCGCTGGTTACCAGGCCCAGGTCTTGCACGCCGGCCTGCAGGTCCTGCTTCACGAAGGCCGGCAAGAGCATCGTGAGCGGGTAGCTGAACAACGCCGGCGCCAGGGTGAGCACCATGAGCGAGCGGATGGGCCCGTGACTCAGTACGTAGACGAATCCGGCGCGCAGGATCGCCACCGGCGATCCCTGCGCGCGCGGGCGCTGCTCGTCGGCGTCGATGCGCCGCACGTTCAGGATGCTCCAGATGTAGCCGCCGACCATGGTGAAATAGGCCGCCGCGATGCCGGCCGCGCCGACGATCAGGCCGGCCAGCGCGGGGCCGATCACCCGGGCCAGGTTCATCGTCGTCGCGTTCAGGGCCACGGCGTTGCGCACCAGCGCGCGGGGAACCGCCTCCGAGATCAGGGCGTAGCGGGCCGGAACGCTCAGGGCGAACATGGCGCCGGTCAGCGTGGCGCTTATCGCCAGATGCCATACGGCAATGGCGCCCGTGGCCACCAGGGCCCCAATGGTCAAGGCGGTCAGGCCGTTCACGCTCTGGGCCATCATCAGCAGCCGCGGTCGGCTCAGCCGGTCGGCCAGTAGTCCACCCACCGGCGACAGCACCAGCATGGGCAACGACATGAAGAAGGACAGCAGACCGAGCGTGAAGGGTGAATTCGTCAGCTCGACGACCAACCACCCTTGCGCCAGGAACTGCACGAAGTGAGCCGTCATCGCGCCCGCGTTGGCGCGCCAGAGCCGGCCGAAATTCGGGTGCGCAAACGACGGAAGGAAGCGCTCGCGGGTCGCCCGCCAGAGACGTGGCAGCGCCGCCGGCCGCGCGACGGGCGGGTCGGCGGCGTTCTCGCGGGTCATCGCGGGCACCTCCGGCGCAGCGCGTTCACCTGCCAAACCACAGGGACTCGGTGCAGCGCGCTGCCCTCACGATACTCCGACCGTGCTGGGGAGCGAACCTCGGCATTTGCTCCGACCTCTTCTCCCCTCGTGGAGACCCTTGGGTATTCCCTCCACATGGAGATGGGAGACCGGGCCTGGTCCCCTCTCCCTGGAAGGGAGAGGGTGAGGGTGATCCGTGGCTCCGGCGCGAGATGACGCTTCCTGGTGACGGAAGGCTTGCATCAAGGGTGTCCGGCGGATCGGAACCCGGCTGCCGGCCACGTCCGTGGCATCATGCGCCCGCGTCGATAGCCTCGGTAGTGAGGTCGGCAATGCCCTCAGACATCGTGCGAATCGGGATCGTGGGCGCCGGCGGGATCGTGCGGCAACGGCATATGCCGGGACTTCAGGCGATACCGGGAGTCGAGATAGTCTCCGTCTGCAACCGGCGCCGCGACTCGGCGGAGGCTTTCGCGGACGAATACGGCATCCCGCGAGTTGTCGACCATTGGCGCCAGGTCGTGGACGACCCGGACGTCGATGTCGTCTGGATCGGCACCACGCCCTACATGCACGCGCGCATTTCCATCGCCGCGCTCGACGCCGGCAAGCACGTGTTCTGCCAGGCGCGGATGGCGCGCAACCTGGCCGAGGCGCGGGCGATGGTCGCCGCCGCCGACCGGCATCCGGAGCTTGTCGTGGCCATTTGCCCGCCGCCATTTGGCATGGCCGGCGAAGCCACGATGAGGCGCCTGCTGCGCCGGGAGCGCGTCGTGGGCGACGTGCAGCAGGTGCGACTCACCATGCTCGCGGCGAGCCTGACCGCCGGCGAGCCCGAGCTGCACTGGCGCCAGGACATCGAGCAGAGCGGCAACAACGTGCTCACCGTTGGCATCTACGCCGAGGTCATGCACCGCTGGGTCGGCCGCGCCGTCGAGCTGCAAGCCCGCACCGACCTCTACACCCGCCAGCGCCGCGATCCGGCCACCGGCGAACTCGTCAACGTGCAGATTCCCGATTCCGTCAGCGTGATCGGTCAACTCGCCTCGGGCGCCGACTTCGTCTACCAGTGGTCCGGGGCGGCGCATCTCGGTCCCACCGGCGAACTGTGGATCTTTGGCGACGCCGGCACGCTCACCTACGACTTCGGCGCCGACCGCATCCGCCACGCCGCGCTCGACGACTCCGAGCTGCGCGACGTGCCGATTCCCGACCACGAGCGCGGCGGCTGGCAGGTCGAGGCGGACTTCATCCGCGCCGTTCGCGAAGGCGGCGACACCGGCCTGTCGCCCGACTTCACCACCGGCGAGCACTACATGGAGTTCCTCGAAGCACTCACCCACTCGGCCCGCCACGGCGAGCGCGTCTACCTGCCGCTGGCCTAGGAAGTCTGTGACCTAATTCCTTCCCCCTGGAAGGGGGAAGGCCAGGATGGGGGTCTTCGGCGGGCATCCCTATGCTCCGAGGAATGCACCGCCGCGCGCTGGCGCGCCCCAAATCCGTCATTCCCGCGAATGCGCGAATCCACGCGGCGACTCGGGGAGGCGCGTTCCGCGTCTGGTGTAGGGGCGGGTTTCAAACCCGCCCGTGCTGCTCACTCCGGCGCGTGCAGGTCGTCAAGCAACTCATCCACGCTGTCGAACTGCTGAAGACCGCCCGCGCGGGCTTCCCGCATCGCCGCGATCGTGGTGTCGTTGGGCGTCAGCGGCGCGAACGGCAGCGCCTTGTCGTGCGCCACCCGCGTCAGCAGCAGCCGCACCGCGTCAGACACGGTCAGGCCCATGGCGGCCAGCACCGCCGCCGCCTCTTCCTTCACCGCCCCGTCGATACGTGCCTGCACCAGCTTGTTGGCCGGCATCGATGCCCCTCGTCTGGGTGCGCCACCCAATAGTGTGAATGACGTTGTAATGCACATCGGCCCAGGCTGCGGTCCGCCTGGGGAAACTCAAGCGCGGCTGGTCCGGTCCCCTTGTATGTGCCAGGGCGCGCATGTTCCCAGGACTCCCGGAACGTCCGAGGGCAGACGCCGGGCCGGGACAGACCGATTAGCCCTGGGTCCCTTGCGAGACCGTGGGAGAGCGGGACCGCCCCGGCCCGTAGTGCTCTCCCATCCCAGGGAGAGGGGGTCGGAAGTTGCTCGACTCAGTTCGGGTTTGGTCCCTTCTCCCCCGGTGGGATAAGGCTAGGATGAGGGGGATTCGGGAATGGCCGAAGGGTTGCGCGCAGGCTTCCCTTTGTGGGAACGATGAAACGACCCGGCCGCCCACAGATGAGTCGCGAAACCCGCCGAGCGCCCACCGTCCGCGATCAATCGTGCTGGTGGTGGTGGACCAGTTGTCGGCGCGGTGGGTCGAGGAATGCCTGGCCGGCGCGGCGCCGCTGCCCAACCTCGCCCGCTTGCAGGCGCGCGACCCGGCCTGCGACGGCACGCGGCGCGACCTGCGCGACCGGCTGCTCGAGCTGCTGATCGAGCAGGACTACCCGCACTCGCCGCGAGGGAGGTTTGCCTATGGCGTGCCCTGACGGGCCGGCCGGGATCGAGTACCGCGACACCGCCGAGGGGCTGGAGGCGCGCCAGCTGGCGACGGGCTTCTTCGTCGATTGGCTGCGGCAGCCGACGCCCGAGGCGCATCTCGACATCCTGCGCGGGAGCGCAAACGTGGTGGTGGCGATCGACGAGGAGTCGGATCAGGTGGTCGGGTTTGTCACCGCCATCAGCGATGGGGTGCTGAGCGCCTACATCTCGCTGCTGGAAGTGCTGCCGGAGTATCAGGGCCGCGGGATCGGCTCCGAGCTGATGCGGCGGCTGCTGGAGCAACTCAAGGACCTCTACATGGTGGACACGCTCTGCGATGTGGACGTGCAGGCGTACTACGCGCGATTTGGCATGAAACGGGCGACGGGGATGCGCATCCGGCGGTATGACCGGATTCCGAGCGGGGAGACGGACGGATAGATCGGACGGGCCGGTTTGAAACCGGCCCCTACCGTCCAGCCGGCGCGCGTCACGACGCGGCGCAGCCCTGGACCAGAAATGCGGAGTCGGGTAGGGGCGGGTTTGAAACCCGCCCGTAAGTTTCAATCGTCTGCATCACGACGCGGAGTCTCCGTAGCACACAACCTCGACGCCATACTTCTCAGCCAAGGGCCCAAGAACTGCGTCGTTCCACTCGCACACGGCAACGGACATGACAGTCCTGGGTCGAAAGGCACGCATCAACTCCCTGGAGAACAACGCCTGTCCCAGCAGATACATCCCGAGCCTGCCCGTCTTGGTCTGGACGACGACTATGTCCTTGTCCCTGAGGTCCTGCTCAGCGTGTTCGGCCCGATCCAGAATCCGCTTTGGTCCGCCAAGAATGATCACCCCGTCCAAATCCCGATAGCCTTGTTGACCCCGCACCGCCCTGACTGCACGGAACTCCTCCATGAGTGTCCCGCCGACTGACTCCCAGTAGCGGCGAGTTAGCGGCGTCTCATACTTGCTAACCGGCGACCTCCCAAAGGCGTAGCTACCGAGTCGGTACAGCCTACGCCGGCGCTCCCAGGATCACAGGCAGGGTGAGGCCCACCACGAGCACCAGCGCCCAGAGGGCCGGGGCGGCGCTTTGGAGGGCCTCGCGGCGGCGCTCAAGGCGCGCCTCGTCGGCCTGGCGGCGGGCGATCCACCAGGGGTTGTGGCGGGTCTCGAACCAGTGATAGGTCAGCCCCAGCCCCGCGCCGTAGGCCAGGTGCCCGACCAGGCTCGCCGTCAATGAGGCGGCGCCGGCCGCCGACCACGCGGGCGTGGCGCCGAGCAGCATGGGCATGAGGATCTGCGGGCCGAGAATCCAGAGGAAGAAGCCGTAGGAGACTCCCCAGCCCACGGCTGAGCCCGCGTCGTAGCTCTGGCGGCGGAAGAGCAGGCCGTAGGCCGCGCCGAAGAGCATGGCGATGACGAGGTGGATCACCAGCCCTGCAATGTCGGACTCGCCGCCCATGAGTCCCGCCACGCCGCGCAGCGCGCCGACCTGGACCATGACGTAGGTGAAGAGCAGTCCGCCGACGACGCCGGCGGCAATGCCGCGTCCCAGGGCGCGCAGGCCGCGGGTCCCCACGCCTTCCTCGTCGTCCGAGCTGTCGACCTCATCGAAGAGGACGCGCCAGAGCCCGCGCAGCCATTGATAGCCCACGCCGAGAAAGCCGCCGAAGACGAGATAGCCGAGCAGCGCGGGGTAGGCGTCCGCGGCGGCGCCTGCCGACCAGGGGAGGCCACCCTCCAGGATGAGCGGGAGGACCGTCAGCCGCAGCACGACCCAGAGCAGGAAGCCGTACATCGCGCCGCGCACGAGTCCGGCCCCGGCGCTGTCGCTGGGGCGCTGGGCCAACGCCGCGAATCCCGCCCCGGCGACCGCGCCGACGATCAGCGCGGCCAGCCAGGCCGGCGCCCCGGCCGTGTCGGCCGGCAGCGCGGCGAACGTGGGCGTCTGCCCCTGGTCGTTCAGCAGGCCCGCCGCGATCGCCGCCGCCGCGAGTCCCGCGGCAGCCCCGAGACCGATCCCCGTGAGCGACGGCCGGTGCACCACCGGCCGGCTGAGGACCAGCAGCGCCAGGCCCGTCGTGGCGCCGAAGAGCAGGAAGCCGAGCAGCAGGTCGAACGACGACTGCGCGGCGGCCAGCGACCAGGTGACCGGCTGTCCGGAGGTGAGCGGGTAGAGCGTGAGGGGGTCGAGGAACCAGACGACCGCGCCGTAGGCGAGGCCCCAGAACACCAGGGCGTCGTTGCGGCGCGCCTGGTTGCGCACCAGGGCCGCGAACAGCACGCCGAACACCGCCGAGAGCGCGAAGTGCACCACCAGCCCGACACCCAGCGACTCGCGGGCGGTGACGATGAGCGCCATCGACGCCATCATCCCGAGCTCCAGCATGGCGAGGGCCAGCACCACGCCGCCCACCAGCCCGGCCAGCGCGCCGGTCAGCAACCATGCGCCGAGGCGATCGGAGCGGATCATGCGTCCCGCCCCACCGGCATCACCGGCTCGGGTGCGCGAGGGGTGTCGGCATCACCGTCACCAGCGCCAGCACTCGGCTCCGCCGCATCCGACGGCCCGGGCAGCAGCACGATGTCGCGCGGGAACAGCAGGTCGATGGCCCAGTCGAGCGCCACCCGCACCTTGCGGTCCATGCCCGGCAGCTTGGTGAAGTAGATCGTGCGCCACATGACCCAGGCGACGAATCCGGAGAACTTGCGGCCGGCCACTTCGGCGGCGGCGGTGCGAGACCCGAGCGCGACCAGCGATCCGATGGCGCGGTAGCTGAACGGCTTCGGCGCTTGCCCGCGGGCAACGGCCACGACGTTGTCGGCCACGGCCTTGCCCTGGCGGATCGCGTGCTGCGCGGTGGGCGGGTGAAAGGCGCCGGGCCGATTCACGTCGGGCACCTGCGCCCCGTCGCCCAAGGCCCACACGCCGTCGAGGCCCGGCACTTGCAGCGTGGGCTCGACGACAAGTTGACCGCGCCGGTTGCGTTCGCAGGGCATCCCGCGCAGCAGTGGGCTGGGCTGATTGCCAGCGGTCCAGACCAGCGTGCGCGTCGGAATCCGGGTGTCGTCGTCGAGGGTCACGCTCTCGGCATCGGCGGCGGCCACGCGCTGGCCCAGCACGAACTTGATCCCGCGGCGCTCCAGCTTTTCGCGGGCGTAGTCGCCGAGCTCGCGGCTGAGCTCGGGGATGATGCGGTCGCTCGAGTGCACCAGCACGAACCGTGGCTCGTCGCGCCCAATGCCGGGGTAGTAGCGGCGCACGCTGCGCACGAGGTCGAAGAGCTCGGCGACGGCTTCGGTGCCCGCGAACCCGCCACCGGCGACGACGAAGGTCAGCAGCCCTTGCCGCGCGGGCGCGTCGGCCTGCTGCTCCGCGGTCTCCAGCGCCGCGATGACGTGGTTGCGCAGGCGGGCGGCGTCTTCGAGGGTCTTGAGGGTGAAGGCGTGCTCGGCCAGCCCCGGGAGCCCGTAGAACGCCGGCACCGAGCCGACGGCCACAATCAAATGGTCGTAGGCGATCCGCTCCGTCCGATCGGAACCTATGGGGATCGCGGTGATGCACTTGGCGTCGGCGTCGACCGCCTGGACGTCGGCGTGGCGAAAGCGCGTGTGCGGGCATGCGACGCGGATTGGAGCCGAGATCGCCTGGGCGTCCAGGCCGCTCGACGCGACTTCCGCAAGCATCGGAGTGAAGAGCAGGAAGTTGCTGCGGCTCACCAGGGTCACGTCGAGACACACGTCTCTCCGGTGCAGCTCTTCGAGGCGCTGCGCGGCACCCATGCCGGCAAAGCCGCCGCCGAGGATTACCACGCGCACGGGTTGGCCGGCCGCGCGAGCGGACGTGGGCGACTCGGCGCCGTGGCCGACCCCGGCGCGAGCCGCCAAAGCCAGCAGCACGCCGAGCCCCCCGCCGAACATCAGATGCGCGATGAGGCTGGGGAAGTGCCGCGACGCGGCCTCGACCGACCACGTGGGCGCCGCGCCGTCCAGCGCCGGACCGATGGTGAGCGGACCGACGACCCAGAGGATTAGCCCCGTCATGAGCGCCAGCGTGATGCGCGAGGCGTGCTCGCCCTGCCGACGCAGCGGAATCACGCGCGCAAATGCCCCGCCCACCGCGCCGCCAATGACCAGGTGAACGGCAAGCAGCGCGCCTTCCACCGGCGATCCCAGCAAACCGTCGAACCCGCCCATGGGCGTCGCCGGAACCAGGAACACGAGCGCGGCCGCGGCTCCCGCCAGGGCGCCGATCGGCACAGGCTCACGCGCGATGCGCGTCACCAGGCGACCGGCGCGCCGGCGGCGCACGTTACGCGGGGAGGGTGGCGGTCGCGAACACGACGTGGAACGGCACGCAGTAGATGACGACGCTGTTGTACGCCGAAAGGTCGGTGCCGGCCGGGATCTCGTAGTTCTGGTTGCCGATGTTGCCCTTCAGCGCGCCCACGTCGATGTAGTCGCCCAGCTGCTGGCTCGACGCCGGCGCGGGCGACGACGACAGCAGCACGCTCAGCGCCGGACCGTTGGTGACCTTGAAGTCCGTCAGGCGCAGCACCAGCTTGTCGTCGGGCGTGCGGAAGATGGTGGCGGTTCCGGAGCCGCGGTGAAAGTCGTCGGCGCCGCGGAACTGGCCCTCGCGCAAGAGCTCAGGCTGCGGCGCGGGTTCCGGCTGCGGCGCGGGTTCCGGCTGCGGCGTGGCCTCCGGCTCGGGCGTGGCCTCCGGCTCGGGCGTGGCCTCCGGCTCGGGCATGGCGGGCATCGGCTCGTCCATCATGGTGTCGGGCATGGCGGCGGCCGCCTCCATCACCCGCTCCTGGACCACCATGCGGTCCGCTTCGGCGAGAGCCTCGATCTCCATCAATGTGGGCATGGCGGCCTCGAAGTCGGCGACCATCTCCTGCTTCTCTTCCTCGGTCATGGTCTCCATGGCCGCGGGTTCCGGAAGCTCGAAGGGGAACGCCTCGTCCACCACGGTGTCGCGAAAGAGCGGCGACACAAGCCACCAGGCAATCGCCACCGCCGCGATGATTCCGACTATTCCGCCGCCGATCAGCACTCGTCGTCGAGTCATATCAGCCTCCTTCGTACAGCCCTACGTGCGGCTGTCGAGGGCAGATTCAATTGGACGTAGTGTGTACCTCCGACACCATATGCCGCCAGTCGGTAGGAATCCTCTGAATGTGCCCGTGGGCCGCGCCCCAATCCGTTCGCCCTGAGCGAAGGCGAAGGGCCGTTCATGGTTCGACAAAGCCTGCCCTGAGCCTGCCGAACGGCGCACCGCGAACGGCAGGGGCACCTGTATGCCAAGGTCTCCTGCTTGTCCATAGCCGTCCTAGGCACTGCTGTCTCCCACCATAGGCAGCGCCAGATCGAGCCGAGACGTGGTGAACTGGTCCACGCCGCACTCGAGGGCTCGTTCGATGGCGGTCGCGTCGTTCACATTGGCTCCGTGCACCAGCATGCCCGCGCCGTGCAGCCGTCCGACGAGCCCCGCGTCGATCATGCCTATGGGCAGATGCGCGATGCGAGCGCCCGCAAGGGTCATCAGTTCAATGACCTGCCGGCGGCCCAATTCCGGTCCCATCCACTTCGGCCACGGTTCGACGAAGAACATGCCGATGGGAATGCGGGGCTCGCGGCGATGCATGTGCCACAGGAGCGGACGGTGCCCAGTCGTCAGTTCCACCGACGCAACGGCGTCGGCGGCGCGGACGGTGTCGAGCACCCGATCCAGGAACGCCAGCGTGGTCCCCTTGAGCTCGATCTCGAGGCGCACGCGCCCGCCGGCGAGGCCGAGCACATCCTCGAGGGTGGGAATGCGCTCGCCGGCGAACTTCTCGTCGAACCAAGAGCCCGCGTCCAGCGCCTGAAGCTCCGCCAGGGTGTAGTCGCCGACGAGCCCCGCGCCGTCGGTGGTGCGGTCGAGGTAGTAGTCGTGATGCACCACCAACGCTCCGTCCCGGCTCGGGTGGACGTCCAACTCGATGCCGTCCGCCCCGGCCTCGATCGCGGCGGCGAAGGCCGGCAGCGTGTTCTCCGGAGCCGCAACCGTGTCGCCGCGATGCGCGATGACCAGCGGCATGTGGGGTGCCATGCCCTCGCCGCCCGAGGCCCCCGCGACGGCTAGCGCCCGCCGCCCGCCTGAGCCCCCGCCTGGCGGGGACGACGCCGGCGACGGTTCGACCGAGGTTTGTGCCCATTCGCGCCGTTCGCTTTCGCCTTGCCGCCGCTCAGGCGTTCGCCGGGCATCACGCGTTGGCCGTTGGCGGCCGAGGCTGCTTCGGCGGGATCGTCGTCGACCGGCAGAAACTCGGTCTTGATTTCGTCCCAGTACCGACGCGGGATGCGGCGCTCGAGCGAATACTCGATCGAGGCCAGCCGGTCGAGGCCGGCGCCGCTGACCAGGGTGACGGAGCGCCCCGCGCGTCCCATGCGGCCGGTGCGTCCGGTGCGGTGGGTGAACATGTCGGGGTGGTCGGGGATGTCGTAGTTGATCACCTGGGCCAGACCCATGATGTCCAAGCCGCGGGCGGCGACGTCGGTGGCGATCAGCACATCGATCTCTTCCCGGCGGAACCGGTCCATCACGCGCTGCCGCGAGGGTTGGGGCATGCCGCCCTGGATGGCGTCCACCCGCAGGCCGCGGCGGCGCAATCGGTCGCGCAGGCGGTCGACCCCACGGCGGGTCCGGCCAAACACGATGGTCGGCACGCCGGGCGACTGCTGCAAGATGCCTTCGACGGCCGTGGCCTTTTCCATCTCGGGCACGACCCAGATCTCGTGGTCGATTTCGGGGAGGTCCTCGGGCCGGGTGTCCAGCGCCACGTGCTCGGGGTCGCGCAGATGCCGCAGCGTGAGCCGCGCCACCCAGCCCGGCACGGTGGCCGAGAACAGCGCCGTCTGCCGGGATGCCGGCGAATATCGCAGGATCGACTCGACCTGGGGCGCCATGCCGATGTCGAACATGCGGTCGGCCTCGTCGATGACGAGCATGCGTAGGTCGTCGACGTTCAGATCGCGGCTTTCGATCAGGTCCAGCACGCGTCCCGGCGTGCCCACCACGACCTGCGCGCCCTGGGCGAGCGCGCGGCGCTGCGGGGTGTAGCTGAGCCCGCCGACGATGCGCACCGAGGGCGGGGCGTCCGGACCGAGCAACGGATCGATGACGGTGCCGATCTGCTCGGCGAGCTCGCGGGTCGGCGCCAGCACCAGGGCCTGGACGCGCGGATGATCGGGGTCGAGTCCTTCAACGAGCGGGATGGCGTAGGCCAGGGTCTTGCCGGAGCCGGTTCGGGCTTGGCCGACGACGTCGCGGCCTTCAAGCAAGTGCGGAATGCAGGCGGCTTGGATGGGTGTGGGGCTGGTGATCTCGTCGGCCGCCAGCGCGTCGACGAGATCGGGTCGAACGCGCAGCGCGGTGAAACTCTCGATAGCGGGTGCCCTTCTGCTGCAACTGGCGCCCGCGGTGGGCCGATGATTGTCTGCGGCCCGCGCCCTACGTGGTGCGCTGGGCGCCTCTAGCTTTCTCAACCATACACAATCGCATGGCCGCCGCGCAGTAGTATCGTGGCACCGGCGCGCCACCCGACGGACGCGAGGGGCCTGCGATGACCGTGCCGCCAACGCCCGCGGCGGATGTTCAAGCGCTGTTCAAAGCCTCGATGGCGGCCCTGGCTTCCGGCGTGGCGGTGGTGACGGGCGCCGCCGCCGACGGATCGCCCCGGGGGCTCACCGTCACGTCGATTGCGTCGTACTCCGCCCATCCGCCGTCGGTGATCGTCTGCGTGGACGAGACGTGCAACAGCTATGCGGCGCTCACCACGGGGAGTCACTTTGCGGCGCATCTGCTGCAGGCGGAGCAGGCCGACGTGGCCACGCTCTTTGCCTCCAGCGCCATCGACAAGTTCGACCGCGTGTCGTGGACGCTGTGGGACGACCGGCTGCCCGTCCTCAGCGACGCGCTGGCGGTGGTGATCTGCCGCCGCATCAGCACGACGGTGCTCGGCGACCACGCGATCCTGGTGGGCGAGGTGGTGGATGGGTCGATGCAAGAAGCGCAGCCGCTGGTCTACTGGCGGCGTGGGTTCTACGAAGGGCCGGGCGCGCCGACGGACGGCGGCTAGGGGGATTCGCACGGGCAGCCACAAGGGTTGCCCCTACACGGACTTCAACGGGGAGCGGGAGCAATGGCCACGACAGCGCGCGATCTTCTGGCCGACCGGGGCTATGCGGCGGATCCGATCTATCTGACCGATCTGGATCGCGTCACCCCGGCGTCGGCGCTCGCGTCCGGGCTGCGTCCGCACACCTGGCAGACGCTGCCATACGAGACCGAACACCTGCGCGGCGTGCTGCTGTGGGCGGGATTCGAGTCGCAGGCGCCCGCGGTCAGCTATCCGCTCGAGCGGCGCGGCTGGCACGCCATCAGCGTGGGATTCCACCCGACCAATGAGGACCAGGGCTGGCTGGAGCAGGTGCTGGTCAAGCTGAGCGGCGACGACACCTACTCGATGCTGCGCTGGGAGCCGCCGCGCGGGCTGGACGGGCACATGCGCCGGCTCCGGTTCGAGGAGCTGTTCTGGCGCGTGGCCAAGCTCGACGGCCAGGACCTGGTGTTCGAGCAGATCACCCGGCGCCTGGCGGCGGGCGATGGCCCGGGGACGATTCAGGGCGAGTCGACCAAGATCGCCTACGTCAAGCTCGTGCCGCTCTCGGACGCCGAGGCGGCGGCGCATGAGCGGGACCTGCGCAACGCCTCCACCCGCCGGCTGTTCGGGCACAACGACGCGTTCTATCCCTACACCTATCGCACCACGACCGCCGAGGAGATCCGGCGCGAGGTGGAGCCCTACCGCGAGACGGACTTCGGGCGCATCTACTGGGAGGTCGGCGGCGGCGACAAGCTCTATTACGACACCACCGTGGGGCGCAATCCGGCCGATCTCGACCTGCAGGGCTACAGCCGGCTGGGTGAGCGCCTGCTGGTGGAGAGCTTTCGCGAGTTCCGGCGCAAGGGCATCGATCCGGTGGACGTGGCGTTGCGGCACACCCACGACCTGGGGATGGAGTTTCACGCCAGCTACCGGCTGGCGGCGTGGACCTACCCACCGACCACCATGGAGGGATTCTTCAAGGGCGGGTATTTCGAGCGGCACCCGGAGCTGCACTGCATCGACCGGCAGGGACGAGTCCTGCCGCGGCTCTCCTACGCATTCCCGGAAACCCAGGAATTTTGCCTTGCCGTGCTGCGCGAGATGGCGGCCTATCCGGTCGACGGCATTGCGCTGCTGTTCAACCGGCGACCGCCGTACCTGGACTACGAGGCGCCGCTGGTCGAGAGCTTCACCCGCGAGTACGGCGAGGACCCGCACGACCTGGACGAGCGCGATCCCCGCTGGCTGGCGCACCGCGCCGCCGTGCTCACGGCCTTCATGCGGCGGCTGCGCGCCGAAATGGACGCCGCCGGCGCCGCGCGCCAGGGCAAGCGGATCGACATTTCGGTGTGCGTGCTGGGCACCCAGGCCGACAACGACTTCTTCGGCCTAGACGTGGCCACGTGGGCGCGCGAGGGCCTGATCGACACGCTGATTCCCTACAGCCCGGCGCCGCTGGCCCTGCCGGTGGCCGAAGACACATGGATATCGGGCGAGCAGATCCAGCCGTTCGTGGAAGCTGTGCGCGGCACGCCGTGCCTGATGGCGCCGAACCTGATGCCGCGCGACCTGAGCGCGGACGACTACCGCCGCATGGCCTCGATGCTCTACGGCGCCGGGGCCGAGCATCTGTTCGTGTGGGACTGCGCGGGCTCGTGGTTCCGCGCCAACCACCAGGAGCCCTGGAACGCGCTGCGCCGGCTGGGTCACCGAGACGAGATCGAGGCCTGGCGGCAAGCGGGCGAGCCGAGCCTGGCGAACCCCACCATTCCCCTCCGCACCCTGGGCGGTTGGGACATGACCACGATCGCGCCGGGCTGAGCGGGGGAGGGGCGCTTCGCGAACCGCCCCCGTCCGTCATTCCGGCGGAAGCCGGAATCCAGATCGGATCCTGCTAGCCGCCCCGCTCCGGATGCAGCACGAGCTCCCGCCCGCGGTCGTCGATGGCGCGCAGCGCAAAAACCCAGGAGCCCCACGCGTGCCGGGCCAGCCCGTCGTCGGGGTTGTCGAGCTTGACCTGGAGCCGATTCCAGCCGGCCCGCAGCGCCAGCCGATGCTCCCGATGGCGGAAGTAGTCGTTTCGGCCCAACGACGCCCAGGGACCGTTGCCGATGCGCAGGCGCAGGTCGTTCACCCAACCGGCCTGCAGCGTGACGGCGGCATCCGCGTCGGAGTGCAGCCATGTTTGCGCCAGCCCAAGCGCCGGATAGGTGAGCGAATTCTCGGGACCAATGGGGCGGAAGGTCAGCGAGAAGTCCACGAAGCCGTTGATGTCGGCGGCCGGCGCCCAGCGGGCGACGTGCCGATCGCCCCGGCGCCAGGGCGAGTCGGGCGGGTAGCCCATTTCGGCGAAGCGCTCGGCGGCATCGGCACGGTCGGCGGCGGCGTCCAGCGCGGCTTCGTGATCCGGATGGAACGGCCCCATCAGTTGCCAGCGCGGTTCGGGGTCCGGCGCGCCCGTGGCGTCGAACGGCAGCTCGGAGCCGAGCAGCAGTTGATCCCAGTCCGGCATGCGGAAGAACGGCCGGTGCGGCGGTTCCTGATACCAGTAGGCCGTGCTGCAGATGTCGTTGGCCATCGATCCGAAGCGCACCTGGAGCGATTGGCCATAGGGGATGGCGTCCGCCTCGAAGAAGCGGTAGGCCGCCAGCGTGTGGCGGGCGAGGGCGGGACCGAGGTCTTCCTGGGCGTAGTAGGGCACGCCCTGGTCGAGATGCGTGGAGGGCCGGTGCAGCACGCCGCCGTTGGAGGCGCCAAAGGCGTCCTCGCCGCCCGCCCCGCGCAAATGGGCGAAAGGTCCCTCGGGCGCGTCGACGGGGTTCGTGACATAGATGTTCTCGGCGCCCGCGTGCGACCAGCGCGCCCGGTCGTCGCGCACGGCCACGCCGTAGTTGAAGCCCAGGAATCGACCGCGGCCGACCGCATCCAGCAGCAGGTAGTTGCGTCCGAAGGCCTCGCAGGGATTTTCGCGCCGGAATTGCGCGTGGAAGCGCAGCGGCTGCGTGAAGGATTCCGGTGGGTAGGCGTGCCAATCGGTCTGCAGCAGAATCCCGTCTTCGCCCACGTCCGGGCCTGCCACGGCCTCGATGCGCGCGCCCTCCCGAAACGGCATGGGAAACGTGGCCGTGTATCCCGCGTGAGCCTGCATGGTGAGGTAGCGCGAGTCGAGCGAGTAGGGCGGCAAGCCGTGGAGTTGGCCGAAGAAGTCGCCGAGCGGCGCCTCGACGGCAGGCGCGTCTGCGCCGTCCCAGAACATGCGCAGGACTATCTGGCGCTGGTGCGCGGGCGTGGGCTGGCGCACGGAGGCGGCCCAGATGCGGCGGATGCAGCCGGGGCCGTCAAGCTGGGCCAACGTGACGGGAGTGTCGGGCGGCAGGTCCTGGTAGGTCGTGACACGCGCTGGCCTGAAGTGCTCGGGCAAGGTGAGCCATGAAGGGTTCATCGGTGTCTCACTCCGTATCTCTGAATCGCCGGATCTCAGAGGCCGTGGGAGGGTTTGCTGGAGGGCCGGCGGGCCGGTCCGGCGCCTTCTCCCCTTGTGGGAGAAGGGTGGGATGAGGGGAATCCGGTGTCCGGTGGCCCAGACTGCGGGCAGCCTGGGAGTCGGAAGCGCTCACCGTCGCAGGCCGCACCCTCACCCATCGATGGAAAAAGGATCGGACGGGGCCGCTCACGCGGCGCCGTCGAAGGGGCCCTTGTGACCGGCATAGATGGCCTCGCAGAGCCGCATGGTCACCAGGCCGTCCTCCAGCGTGCTCCAGGGGCGGCGGCCGTTGAGGATGCAGTCGGCGAAGTGGCGCGTCTCGTTGAAATGCGGACCGCCCTCGGGCGCAAGGTCCAGCGGCGCCTCGTACGGATCGCCGTCGGCGAAGAGCTCGAAGGTG
This sequence comes from Chloroflexota bacterium, assembly GCA_026708035.1. NCBI lineage: Bacteria > Bacillati > Chloroflexota > Chloroflexota bacterium. The sequence continues at coordinate 24,874 of JAPOVQ010000021.1, forward strand.
TCGGGACGGTGCGCCTCCTCGGGCGGACTCATGCGCGTGAGGTCCATGTAGGCCGAGAAGTCTTCGGCGTGCAGCTCGGCCCGCTGGATGCGGGTGCCCACGCCGAAGTGCGACATCAGCACCGCCCGTGCGCCGTTGGCGAAGGTGATCACGGCGTTGTGCCGCTCGCGCGCGGGGCTGGAGCGGTAGGTCTCGGCGTGGACGTGGGTGACGACGCCGGTCGTCTCCATCGTGTCCCCCGCCAGCCAGCGCAACAAATCGACGTGGTGGATCGAGTCGCAGACCAAAGCCGGCGGCATCAGGCCGCGACCCATGTTCTCGACCACGCGATCGCTCGGGTTCTTGTTGTAGGTGGCGGCGGCGTGCACGGGGCCGCCGCGGGCGAGCGCGAGTCGCTTGACGGCGAGAATCTGCGGGTAGTAGCGCCGGTTGAAGGAGACGATGGCCATGGCGCTGCTGGCGGCCTCGGCCTCGATCATGGCCGCGGTGTCGGCGCTGGTGTTGCCGGGCGACTTCTCGACCGAGGTGTGGATGCCGCGCTCCAGGCACTCGCGCACGATCGGCAGGAGCTGCCCGGGCAGGGTGACCACGTAGACCACGTCAGGGCGCGCGCGGTCGAGCATCTCGCGGTAGTCGGTGACGGCAACGTCGGGTTCGTGGGCCGCGGCCGCGGCCAGGCGCTGCTCGTCGAGGTCCGCCACGCCGACCAGCCGCATCTCGGGTTCGCCGGCAATCATCTGGAGATGACCGCTGCCGTGATTGCCGACGCCGATCACCGCCGCCTTGAGGGAGGCCATAGCGCTCGCTCCTCGTACCTAAAGGCCGTGTTGAAAGGCCATTGACGCATAATGGCGCGATTTGCGCCGCAGCGGCGCCCCTCCGCGTAGGGGCGCCCCTTGTGGGCGCCCGCCTGCAACCCGCGCCGGGGAGGCAAAACCGATGACCGACTCCGATCGCGAAGCGCCGCGCCTCTGTGTAGGGGCGTCCCTTGCGGTCGCCCGACTGCAGCCGGTATCTGGGAGTTGACGCCGATGGCAACAACTGATCGCGAGCGCCTGCGCCTCATGCTGCAGGAACGCTCCTTCATTTCGGGCACGTTCAAGCTCTCGTCCGGCCAAACCAGCTCCTATTTCTTCGACGGCAAGCAGGTCGTGCTGGACCCTGTCGGCGCGCACCTGGCCGGCAACGCGATGCTGGAGCTGATTCGGGAGCGGGCGCCCGACGCCAACGCCGTGGCGGGACCCACCGTCGGCGCGGACCCGATTGTCACCGCGGCCATGCTCCTGAGCGCCAGTACCAAGCAGCCGCTCGCCGGACTATTCGTCCGCAGCGAGCGCAAGGACCACGGCACGGAGCGAATCATCGAAGGCCCGCTGCAGCGCGGCATGCGGGTGGTCATCGTCGACGACGCCGCGACCACCGGCGGGTCGCTGGCCTACACGACACGCTGCCTGCGCGAAGCCGGCCTGGACCTCGAGGTCGTCCTGGCAATCACCCTCGTCGACCGCCTGGCCGGCTACGAGGCCGCCATGAATGAAATCGGCGTCCCCGCCGCCAGCGTGTTCACCCTCGACGACTTCACGCCGCCAGAGTCCGCGAAGACGCCTGAGCCCGCGGCAAGCGTCGGCTAAAGACTAAGCGGGCCGGCCGACGCAGACGTATCGGTTGGCGCTGAATAGGTAGTCGCCGCGGTCGGCGGCTTGCTGGAGATCGGCGCGCCAGTCGGCGAGCTCTTGGGCGGTTACGAGGGCTTTGGCTCGGAGCCATTCGTCGATGACTTGGACCTGCCAGAAGCCGAGGGCGCCGGGCTTGAAGATCTGCTCCGAGATCACGCGGACGTGAACCTGAACGTCGCGCAGGCCGGCCCGGCGCATCAGCGACGGGGCCATCCGCCCGATCCAGCCGTTGGGTCCCGAGTCGCAGAAGGCGCGGAGAATGCGGCGTCCCAGCACCGCGTCGCTGGCGGCGAACACGAGGGTGTCCCAGTCGGTGTCGTCCGACACGACCAGGCCGTCGGGCGTGCAGACGCGCGCGGCCTCGCGGAGCAGACGCACAGGATCGCGGACCCACTCGAGGGTCTCGGTTTCGACCACGAAATCGAAGGATCTGTCGGCGATGGGGAGCCTCATGCCATCCCCGACCACTCGCGCGATTGGATGGTCGGGGCTCCGGCCAGGAGGCTTGGGGTCAATCCCCACGATCCGCCCGCGCACAACGTCACGGGCCAGGCTCAGCAGTCGTCCCTGCCCCGCGCCGATATCGAGCAGGCGCGCGGGCGGCGCGCCTGACCGCGCCAGCAGCCACTGGTAGTGGTTTCGCAAGCTGGCCGGCAGTGGCGGGATCTGATCGTGCATCTCGATCCAGGCTAGCCGAGCGCCGGGCGTAGCAGGGCTGGCCGGCGTCCGTCGGCGCTGATTCGTGTTGCCCGAGACTGGACGCCGAGACAATCGCGCAACATGCACAAACTGTTTGCTTGACAGTAAATAGTTCATCTGACAATCTAACTATTTCCAATCGACTTTTGGAGCTTCGCTGATGGCAACGCACACCTATGACTACGATCGGCAGCCTGCGGAACAGGTCGTGGTCGGCCTGACGACCAAGTCCGACAAGATTCGGGCGCTGTTTCGCGCCGGATACAGCCGGTCGGAGATTGCCCAGAGTCTCGGCATCCGCTACCAGCATGTCCGCAACGTGCTGGTGCAGGCGGGCTATATGGAGACACAGCTGAGTCGACCCTTGCTGGACGAAGACGCGGCGGGCGCAGATTTGGCGCCGGAGCAGGTCAGAACCACCATCGGTCCGGGCGGTCGGGTGGTGATCCCGGCGGAGTTCCGCGCGGCCCTGGGGATCAAGGAGGGCGACGCCGTGATCATGCGGATGGAGGGCGAAGACCTCCACTTGGTCAGTGACGCGACCGAAACCCGTCGAATTCGTGAAATGATCGCCCGCTACGTGCCCGAGGGCGTGAGCCTGGTGGACGAGCTGATCAAAGAGCGCCGCCGTGAGGCCGCCGCCGAGGAATCCATGTGAGCCGCGCCGTGCTGGACGCGTCGGCGATGGTGGCATTCGTGCGCGATGAGCCCGGTGGAGAGATTGTGGACGGCTATCGCGGCGATGCGCTGGCCTCGGCGGTGAATGTCGCCGAGACCGCCGCCCGGCTCGTCGATCTTGGCCTGTCGCTGACCGAAATCCGACGCTCCATCGCCCACCTGTACGTGGACATCGTCCCTTTCGACGAAAAGCAGGCCCTTGCCACCGCCGCCTCCCGCCGCGCCACTCGCCACCGCGGACTCTCGCTGGGCGACCGGGCCTGTCTGGAATTGGCCGCGCGCCGTGGACTGCCGGCGGTGACGGCGGATCGGGCTTGGGCGGAGCTCGATGTCGATGTCGAGGTGCGGCTGATTCGGAGATTGAGGCGATTCGGCTGGTGTAGGGAGGTCCACCTGATGGATTGGGACTGGCGCGAGGACGTTAGATCGGCGCTGAGAGATTTCGCTACGGTGTCCGAACTAGCGGGAGAAAGAGTCGATCTTGGGTATGCAGACGCTGAGTTTCTAGACGCGCCCCATAAGCCGCGTGCTTTGCCGAAGGAAAAAATGGCGGTTTACGGCTTCTGGTTGGACGGCACGTGGCTAAAGGTCGGTAGGGCTGGAGAGAATTCGAATGCGCGGTACGTGTCCCAGCACTACACCGGAAGTGCCCCAAGCACGTTGGCAGGTTCGATCAGAAACGATGAGCGCATGCGGAGCATCTCCGGTCTTGATCGAAAGGCTCTCGCAGCGTGGATCAAGCGGGAGACGAGCCGGGTGAACATTTTGCTGCCTGCCACGACAAACAAGGCCCTCATGCCGTTGCTGGAATCGTTCTTGCACATGCGCCTTCAGCCGAGATACGAAGGCTGACGATCCAAGCTGCCAGTTGCGATTGGGTGGAAGGGCAAACGGGCAGGCACAAGGCCTGCCCCTACGCGGACCTTGCTATTCGCGGCCGAGGTCGACCGTCTGAGATTCCTCGCTGGCGCTCGGAATGACGAAAGAGGGCGCTCGGAGTGACGAAACGTGCGCACGGGTGCCACGATGGGGCTGTTCCCGGCGTAGCCCCGAGGTGAGGCCGATGTCGTCGAGCAATCGCGCGCAGCTGATGCGCGATGGATATCTGGTCAAGCGCGACGTGATCCCGGAGGGCCAGCTGGCGTCGCTGCGCGTGACCTTCGAGACGCTGCTCGATCGTCAGCGAGCGGTTTGGCGGCGCGAGCGGGGGCCCGACGACCCGCCGGGCGGCATCTGGGACAGCGCGATGCAACCGCGGCTGAGCAACACCGAGACGTTCATCGACGCGGATACGGCCGAAGCGGTGGAACTGTGGGTGTCGGAGCCGATTCGCGGTCTGGCCGCGGAGCTGCTCGACGACGAGGGCGCCGGGATCAGCGCGATGCAGATGATGTGCAACCCCACCTTCGACTACGGTCCGGCGCCGTGGCATCGCGACATCCACCCCATCGATATGGGACCGATGCAGTCGATGCAGGACAGCCTGGTGGAAGACGGGCCGAACTACATGCAGTGGAACATTCCGCTGTATGACGACAGCGTGTTTTGGATCGTTCCCGGCAGCCACACGCGGATCAACAGCGAGGCCGAGAATCGCAGCCTGCTGGAAAACGCCCGCGTGCCGGTTCCCGGAGGCGAGCAGGTCGAGCTGCGCGCGGGCGACGTGTTGGTCTACGTCAACTACCTGATCCACTGGGGCAGCCGCTACATGAGCGAGCCCAAGCGCCGCACCCTGCACGGCGGGCATACCATCTACCCCCACTGGGAGGACCTGGACTTCACGCGGCATCTCTCGGCGGAGGCTCGCGCCTGGTTCGAGCTGTGGGCCGCGCGCACGGCCAGGCTGAAGGACGACACCGAGCGCGCCCTGCGGGCGCTGCTGGACCGCGACGGGGACGCCTATGCGGACGCGCTGGAGGCGCTGCGGCCCGGCGCGGGCGCCGCCACCAAGCTGCAGCTGACGATCTGGCTCTGCAAGGCCGCCATGCACATCCACAACCTCAAGCGGCCGGACTACGCCAGCCTGCCGCCCGAGTTCCGCCGCCGCGCCGAATACAGCCACGGCATCTCGCTCAACTGGGGGCCGGAGTTTGCGGAGCGGTTCGGCAAACCCGAGGCGGACGCGATTTGGCAGCGGTTTGGCGCGCTGGAGGACCACCTGCTGGCGCCTGACGGCGAGGACTATGTGCCCGGCTACCAGTCGGGGCCGATTCCCTATTCCCTGGAGCGGATGCAGCGCGGCATCACCGTGGACGAGTTCATCGCCAGCTGGGAGCACGCGGCGTAGGGCCCTGCCAAATCTGGAGGCGGCGGGGGCAGCGCCAAGGTCTCCATGCGCGGTGATGTCGGTAGGGTGGATTCCCGCCTCCGCGGGAATGACGGACGGGCGGCCACAAGAGCCGCCCCGACAAGCGGCCGGGGACGTGCCATCGGACTGCCGCCAGGGCCGGTCCTACACGAAACCGAACCCGTGGCCGTACTCTGCAAGACATCCGTGCCGGGGTGGCGGAATGGCAGACGCACGGGACTTAAAATCCCGGGACTTCGGTCGTGTGGGTTCGACTCCCACCCCCGGCACCGCGGGCGCTCAGCCCGTTTCGCCGCCGAACTCGCGATTGACGCGCTCGTACTCGTCGGGGCTGCCGATGTCGAACCAGCGCCCGCGGAACACCTGGCCGATCACCGTGCGCCGGGTGTGCAGCCACTCCATCACCGACCCGAACTTGTCGGTACTGCCGCCGTCGGCCAGGTAGGCGTCGAAGTCGGCCAGGTTCGCGCGCGGGAATCCGTAGATACCGGTCCCGGCAAGCGTCGAACGGGGCGCCGCCGGCTTCTCCACAAACGAGACGATCCGATCATCGTCGTCCAGCTCGACGATGCCGTAGCGCGTCGCCAATTCCAACGACTCGACGTCGTACAGCCCCACCACAATGTTGCTGACGGCGCGCGCCGCCAGCGGCCGCAGGTCGAAGTCGAACACGTTGTCACCGAGCACGATGACGAGATCGTCGTCGGGGTGCGCGGTGTCCAGGAAATACTTGATGTCGCCGATCGAGCCCAGCTTGGTCGCTTCGCTGGTGGTCTGATCGTTGTGCAGCGTCAGGCGCGGTTCCTGCTCGTGCGCCGCGGCCCAGTCGACGAACTGGGGAAAGAAGACATCGTGGGTGATGACGTGGATCTGCTGCATGTCGTCGATGGCGGCCAGCCGCTCGACCGCAAAGTCCAAGCTGCAGCGCGCGCCGATGGGCAACAGGTGCTTGGGCGTGGCGCGGGCGAGATCGCCCATGCGCGTGGCCCAGCCGGCGGCGAGGATCAACGCTTGCATGCCGCCGATGATAGCGCCGGCCGCAAGGGCGGACGCGTGCGCCGCTATACTCGGCGACACCGCGAACGAGACTCCGCGCCGACATCCCGCTGCGGATCGGCAATGGGGATAAGCCGCCAGCCGGGAGAGTGGCGCGCGTGACCGATGCACGCCGTGAATTGATCTTCGGAGCGCTCGGCCTCGCCATTCTCGCGGTCGTGGCGGTGGTCCTGGTCACGCAGGCTTCCGACAGTTTCCCGGGTACCGGCGGCGACTCCCCGTCGGACACGGCCTCCCCCGGTGTGACGGTGCCGCCGCTGCCTTCGCCGACGCCCACACCCACCCGTGCCCCGACCCCCACGCCCACGCCGCTGCCGCAGACCTACACCGTGCAAAGCGGCGACACGCTGGCGCTGATCGCCGAGCGCTTCAATGTCACGATCGAGGACCTTGCCGCGAAGAACGGCATTCTGGATCCCAACAACATCTTCGCGGGGCAGAAGCTCGAGCTACCCCAGCCGGACGAGCGGGTGACGCCCGCGGCGCCAACGGGCTCCGACGACGAGGTCTACGTCGTGAAGGCCGGCGACACGCTGTTCGCCATTGCGCAGGAGCTGGGAGTGACCGTCGAAGACCTGGCCGATCTCAACGAGATCGCCGACCCGTCGCAGCTCTTCGTCGGCCGGCCGCTCAGGATTCCCGAGCGCCAGATCACGCCCCCCACGCCCCGCCCTTCGCCCTAGTCGCGCCGGCGGTGATGACGATTGGGGCCCAGCGCCGACATCCGCATGACGCGCGGAGCGCAAGCCGGGGCTGAACCGGTCCGCCGGTAGAGGATGAAGCGCCGCTCTCTATAATCGGGGGTTGCCCGATTCGCGCTGCCGAAACCATGTCAATCACCTCAACGGTCATCAAGCGCGCCGTCCGCCAAGCTCCGACGGAGGCGCTCACGCTCGTCGAGCGCGCGGTCAAGCGGCCGCTGTTCGGCTGCCAGATGTGCGGGCACTGCATCCTGCAGGACACGGCCTTCATCTGTCCGATGGCTTGCCCGAAGGGACTGCGCGACGGGCCATGCGGCGGGACCGACATGCATGGCATGTGCGAAACCGACCCGTCGATGCCCTGCGTGTGGCTGCGGATCTACGAGCGAGCGGAGCGCCTGGGGCGCGTCGACCGGCTGATGAAGCTGCAGGACGACTTGGACTGGCGCGGCCAGGGCACGTCGTCATGGGTGAGTCTGGTCAAGCGGGCGGCCGCGCGCATGCATCCGGAGGCGCGGGAGAAGTCGTAGCGGGCGGCCCGCGGCTTGCCGCGGGTCGGCGTCAGGTGCGGCGGAAGATGCGCCGCCGGAGTCGGAAGAGTGCGATGGCCAGGAGCACCGCCCCGGCGACAACCGCGATGCTGATCCCGATGCTCACGTTTTCCTCGATCGCTTCGACCAGAAGCTCGTACTCGTCGCCGAGCGCCCATCCAAGGCCCACGAAGATGCAGGCCCAGATGGTGGCGGAGATGGCCACCGAGGGCACGAACAGCCGGAAGTCCACCCGCGACACGCCGCACACCAGCGTCAAGATGACGCGAAATCCTGGGACCAGGCGAAGCAGGATCACCGCCCAAAACTGGTAGCGGCGGAGCCAGATCTCGATGCGCTCCTGGCGTTCATGGCTGAGGCGAAAGATGCCCCGCAGCCGGTTGATCAACCGAGTGCCGAAGTATCGTCCCAGCCAATATTGAATGGATGCCCCGAGGGTGGCCGATCCGACGGTGACCAGCAGCACGAGCAGCGGGTGCGCCTCGCCGCGGGATACCTGATAGCCCATGAGCACCAGCAAGGTATCGGCAGGCACCGGAAAGGGAACGCCAACCTCTTCGATGCCCACATACAGGGCCAAGCCCAGGTACTGGCTGACCCCCAGGAAGGCCGACAGGGCCTCGCGGAAGGCATCGAAGCCTTCACCCATTCAAGGCCCCAACCCGGCGAACGGGCGTCTCGGTCAGCATGGGCGCGCCAGGCGCCGACTCACAGCGGGCGCGGGCGCTTGAGCGGCGCCAACCGGCCGGGCTGCACTTCGATCTGATGTGTCACGGGCGGCGCCCAGCTCTTTCGAATTCCGCCACACCACGGGCGATCTCCTGCCATTGCGCGCGTGCACGGCGTCCGAGACGCACGCTGCTGAGGTGAGGCCGCCTAGTCTACGTGCGGCCGCCGCGACGGTGACATTCTAGGCGGCGCGGCCGGCCGCTCCATACCTGCCGAGGACGAACCGGAGCCGAATCCGCACCAGGTCCCGCAATACACCGAAGGCAACGAGCGAGGGCCGCAGGCGCGATCCGGGATGGTCGCGCCAGGCGACGGGGATCTGCGCCACGCGGTATCCGCGGTGCACGGCGAGCCGCAGCATTTCGACATCGAACACCCAGCGCTCGATCACCGTGCCACCGAACAGATCCTTGGCCGCTTCCCGACGACAGAACTTGAATCCGCATTGGCTATCGGGGAAGCCGCGCAGCCCGGCGATCGTGGGCGTGATGGCGCGGAACATCCGGGCGCCGACCCGCCGGCCCGCGGACTGAGCGCGGAGGGTGCGACTGCGAGGCATCGCACGCGAACCGATGACCACGTCGTAGCCGCGGTCGAAGGCTTCCAGCGCGCGGGGCAACTCGTCGAGCGGCGTCGACAAATCCGCGTCCACGAAACCGATGACGTCGGTATCCGCGGCCAGCATTCCGGCGCGGACGGCCGCGCCCTTGCCCCGCTGTCCTGGCAGCGTGATGACATCCACGGGCCGGTCCGACACCGCGTGACTCAAGGCGATGTCGACCGTGGCGTCGGTGCTGCCGTCATCCACCACGATGACGTGGGCGTCGATTCCGGCCTGCGACAGGTAGGCCGACAGCGCATCGAGAGTGCCGCCCAGGCGCCGCGCCTCGTTGTAGGCCGGGATGACGAGGGTCAGCTTGGGCATCAGCGCCCCGCCTTGGCGGAGCGCGCCTGGCTCGCAGCGGCCAGGAACGCAAAAGTGGTCGTGATCAATACCCTGCCTCAAGGCGCTGCGAGACCGCGCTCACTGTATCGAGCCGAACAATCGTTCCTCGGGCGTGCGCGCGGACTCCGGGTCAGCCGCCTCGAGCGAGCGATCGACAGGCGGCAATTGTGACCGCGCCCGCCGCCACGCGTCCACTACATCGGGCGACTCGCCGCCGTGAGGCGTGAGCCGCGGACGCACGCGACACAGCACCGTCGTATTGACCGCCGCGCCCGCCACTATCGCCTGTCCTTTGCTGAGCGCCGGCAGTTCGGCCAGCAGCTCGCGTCCGGCGCTCTCGACCGCGCCGGCGATGGCCTGCTGATCCACGGGGTTCACCACCCGCAGGATGCACTGGGTCATGCATTGGCTCAGCACGTCCTGGTCAAGCTTGCCGGGACGCTGTGAGATCAGTCCCACGGCAAACCCGAACTTTCGACCCTCGGCCAGGATCTGCTTGAGCAGGTTGGTGGTGGGCACCTCCTCGCCGGCCGGCGCGAAGTGGTGGGCTTCCTCAATGAGAGTGAACACCGGTGCCGGGAGATACCGCTCGTCGTCCGAGCCGATGCGCTGCTTGGCGGTGCCCACGCGACCGTCGAACGAGCGGCGCAGCAGCGTCGCGGCGATGACCTGCTGCTCCTCGCGCGGCACCTCGTTGAGCTGCACCACGGTGCACTGCCCGGGCCGAATCAGCTCCTGCAGCGACGTGTGCTCGTAGTCATCGAAGATGCCGTCCTGGCGGCCAAGGGTGGCGTTGAGGCGCCACATCAACGCGCGCTTGACGAGCATGTAGTCGGCGCCATCGTCGCCGGCGTTGCGCGGGCCGCCGCTCAGCTCGACGTCGTTGACGGCTTCCGTCAGTTGCCGATACGTCCAGCGGCGGCCGCGGTCGATGCCGACGGCTCGCAGCGCCAACCTGAGGACCTCGCGCTGCGGTCCGGATAGCCCGTGCGTGGAGCCGACGAGCTGATAGATGTCGCTCGGGTGCAGCAGGTCGCGGCGGATCTTGATCTGCTCCGGGCGCACGACCAGCGTCCGCGCGCGATAGCCGTCACCGCGGAAGCCGGGGTGGTTGGCGATCTCGTCGAGTGTGCCGTACTCCCCATGGGGATCGACGACCACCACCGCCGCGCCCACCGATGGCTGCATCAGCTCCTCGACGATCACGCCCGCGAGGTAGCTCTTGCCGGCGCCGGTGCCCGCGATGATGGCCAAGTGCGTGCTGGCAAACTCGTTCACGTCGAGCGTGATGGGCACGCGATCCCTGGCGCGCGTGAGCAGACTGCCGATGTGCGCCGCGCCGGGTTTACCGTGCGGAATCCGCGAAAGCGCGTGCGCCAGGTCGTCGTCCGGGACCAGATAGACGGGCCGTCCAGCGCGGGGCGCCACCCGCGGATTCACGAAGCCCAGCGTGTCGTCGAAGTAGCCCAGGACAGCGACGTCGAACTCATACAGCTCCGGCGTCGCATGATCGAATCCGATCAGCCCGGCCACCCGGCTGGGCGCGACCTGCGGGTCGGCCATGAAGGCGTCCGGATAGAGCTTGAGCGGGCGGCGCGCGTCGATGCGGCCCAGCACGGAGCGCAACTCCCCATCGACCCGGGCGTCGTACGCCACGAACTCGCCGATCTTGAGCTGGTCGTCGGCGTCCGGAGCGACCAGGGTGTAGGTATGCGGGGACTCGCCAGGCCCCTTGGTGGTGCCAACGGGCACGGCCCCGCTCATCCGGCCGCCTCGATGCGCGTGCGCCAGGCGATGGAGTCCCGCAGCACGGCCACCGCGCCCGCGTGCGCGGGAAACGCCTCGACCAGGCGCTGGGTGATCGCCAGCGCCAGCTCCGAGGTCAGCGGGTGTCCGTGGGCCAGCAGCAGCGGCAGATAGGCCGCCCGCAGCCCGTCGTCGGCGCTATGGAAGGCCTCGAACTCGGCATCGACCAGCCGGTGAACCGCGTCCCCGACGCTGAGGGCATGGGCCACCACGCCCTGCGTCACCTCGCCGCCAGCGGACCGTGAGCCGAGGAGCAGCACGCCGATCAGGGTCGCGGTCTCGGGCAACTGGTCGGGAGCGAGCGTTTGCAGCTCGGTGCTGGTGGTCAACCGGGGACCGAGCGCGCCGAACTCCGGGTTGACGAGCGTGGCGTCGAAGACGACGCCGATGGCCGAGTCGCCGGCGGACCGCGGAACGGCGACGAAGGTGCCAAAGGCGTAGTCGCCGGGCTCGGGCGCGACATCGACCTCGCCGGGGCGATCAACCTGCGCCACGTACTCCACGTGCGAGTTGGATTTCACGATCCTCGCGAGCCTCATCGGCGCCGCCGCTTGCTCGCCGATTTCCCGGAGAGATGGGCGTCCAGGCCATTGCGCTCGGCGAAGTCCTGGAACAGCGCGTGGAATCGGTCACGGTCGGCCTGGGTCAGCACCGCCAGCGCGTCGGCCGTCTCGGCGGCGTAGGGATAGCCATCGGCCTGGGCGACGACTTCGGCGCGAACGACGTCGGTCATCCATTCGGTGCGGCCGGCCTCGACCACCCAGCGTGGGAATTCGAGCCGCGCCGGCCGGCGGCGGGACGAGGCGCGCAAATAGAGAAAGGCGACCGAGCGCGCGTGCTCGCCGTAGCCTTCCAGGCCCGTGCCTCGCGCGCTGATGAACGCCGGCGTGCGCGCGCCCCACGGGGCCGGCGGCAGCCAGACGCCATCGGTGACGCGACGCGGGGGGTCGGTGTGGCGCACCGCCGCCACCATGACGCCGAGGTCCCGCGCGCGGCTGGCGTCGATATAGCCCACGACCGGCACCGCATGCGATTCAGAGGCCACCAGCAGGCGCACCACCGCCGCCACGTAGCGCTGGCGTAGGTCGGGGTTCCTGACGAATGAGGCGATCAGACTGCCGTCGAAGATCGCCACTCGCTCAGTCTCTGCGTCGGAGTCTTCGATCCACTCGGTGAGGGCCGCGCACTCGGCCTGGAAGCGCCGCAGGTCCACAAGCTCGCGCGGATGGCTCTCTTGGTTGTCGGCGCCGTAGAGGTCCGTGGCCGGGATGGCCTCGAAGTGCAGGTCCTTGGAGTAGGCGTCCTTGGCGTGACCGTTGACGAAGCGGCCGATCTGCACCGCCCCCACGTCGATCGACCACTCGGACGACGGATAGATCTGGCTCCCGTCCACGGCGCAGGTGGTGACGCCCGTGAGCGTGCGCATGGCCCAGGCGCGCCAGGATTCATGGGTGTCGCCGGCGTTGGCCGTGAATGGCCGCCACCACGCGCCGTCCGGCGTCGTGTCCCACTCGTCGGTGGGAAAAGCCCCTTCGGCGTGGTCGAGACCGCCGAGTGCATCGCGGAGCGCCTGGGCCGTGAGGCCGCGCATAACTCTTGCACCGCGGCGCAGGCCGTCGAGCTCGCGCGCGAACGCCTGGTCAAGGGTGAGGAAGTCATCGCGCCGGCTTTCCAGCGCCTCGATCACCTTGGTCCGCGACAGCGTCATGCGACCTCGACCCGGCTCTCGCCGTTGACCTTGCGCACGTGAATCACGTGGTCGAGCATCCGCTCGAAGCTGTCGTCGTGGGTGATAACCACAAGCTGCTTGAAGCCACGCACGTGGAGAATCTGCTCGGCGAGGTTGGTGCGGCGGGTGTCGTCGAGATTCTGCGTCGGCTCGTCGAAGAATGCGACGTCAATGTGGAGCAGCTCGCGCAGCAGCGCCAGCCGCACCGCCAGCGCGGCGGTCATCTGCTCGCCCCCGGAAAGCTGGGTGAAGCTGCGGGTGTGACCGCCGCGCTCGAGGACGATGTCGTAGTCGGGGGTCCAGCGAAGGCGACCGGCGCGGTCGCCGAGCACCTCGCCGAAGATCTCGTCCGCCGCCTCGCTCACGTCGGCTAGCAGCGCCTCGGTGACGAGCGGCCCGGCGGCTCGCAGCACCCCCCGCATGAGCTCCGTGCGCTCGCGCAGGGCTTTCGCTCGGGCGACCGCACGGTTTTCGGCGTCGAGGCGGCCCGCAACCTCCGCGAGTTCGTCCAGTTCCTTCCGCCGCTCAGCGATCCGCGCATCTTGGGCCTCGGCGCGGGTGTCGAGCTCGGTCTTGCACGCGATGGCCGCGTTGCGAGCCTCGTGCGCCTCATCTCGCGCCGCGCGATCCGCCGCGGCTCCCAACCTAGCCGCCAAGCCCCAGGCGTCCGCTGTCGTTGTCACAGCGTCCCGGACCTGCGCCTGGACGACTTGCAGACGCTCGGCGCGTTGCTCCGTCTCGGACGCCAGGCGCTCGTGCTGGAGATAGCGCTCGTGGCCGGCGCGAGATTCGTCCAGCTTCCGCTGGGCGGCCTGGACTTCGGCGAGGCGCGGTTCGAGGTCGCGCATTGTGACGTCGGCAGCGGCCCGCGCGGCGGCGGCGCGCTCGGCGTCTGCGACCGCTTGGCGCGCGGCCTGTGCTCGGGCGTCCTGCTCGTCGGCCAGCGCCTGGGCCTGGACCAGCCTGCCGCCGGCGCCGACGTGGGGTTGCAGGGCCTGCTCGGCCTCCTGAATCTGCCCGTTTAACCGCGCAGCGTCGCCGGCGGCTTGCCGCGATTCGGCCAGGGATTCAAGCGCACCGACCAGGCGCCGGGCCATGCCGATGAGGTGATCGGGCCGCGCCTCGGGCGGCAACTCGGCCTCGGCCGAGTCGATAGCGGCGTTGAGCGCCTTGGCGTCCTCGCCCTGCGCCGCCGTCGACACCGGGTGCATGCCCTCGAGCACCGCCCGCGCCGCGAGGTGCTCGCTTTTTGCGGCTTCCAGGGCATCGTGGCGCGCCGGCAAATCGCCCATGCGCCGTTGGGCATCCTCGGCCTCACGCAGCGCCGTCTGCGCCGTGGCCTCACCGTTCGCCAGCTGCTCGACGTGACGCTGGTGGCTCGAGGCGCGCTGCTCGAAGACCAGCGCCACATCCGGAACATCGGCCAGATTGCGGCATTCGGAGTCGAAGAAGGGACAGACTTTCGTTTGCTCCAGCAGGGCCGCGGCCTCGTCGTCAGCCGCCATGACCGCTGTGACACTGGCGCGCTGCGTCTGTAGATCTCGCAGGGCCTGACCACGCGAGTCGAGCTGGTCAACCAGGGGCCGTAACGCGGACGCCGCTTCCCAATCGGCTTCGAGTTGCCGGACCCGCGCTCCAGCTGCCTCGACATCTGCGGCGCATCGCTGGTATCCGTCGGCGAAATCCCGCCGCGCTCCCGCAACCTGCGTTTGCGCGCGGTCGGCGCTTTCCGCGGTCGCCCTCGCAACCGCAAGGCGGCCGTTCAACTCTTGGACGGCTACCACCGCTTCCGTCTCCGCAGCCGCCGCGTCGGCAAGCTTCCCGAGCCCTTCTGCGGCCGCCTTGGCCTCCGCCAGCGTCTGCCGCGCTTGGTCCCGGGCAACGGCGGCGCGGGTCTCGTCCGCCTGCAGCGACGACAGCCGTTCGCGCAGAACATCGCGCTCGCCGCTCACGTCTCCCAGCTTCTTGATCTCGTCCTGTGCCGCGGCATACGCTTCATGGTCGGCGCGGGTCTCGTCGACTTCGTCCGCCGCGCGTTTTGCCTCGGCCACCTGGCTCTCGGCGTCGCGCGCGGCCTGCTGGAGCGTCAGCAGCTGCGAGTCGGCGAGTTTGGCCGCCGTAAGGGCCGCGTCGGCGGCCTGCGCTTCCGCGTCATGCCGCTGCGCGGCCGCAACCGCCTGATCCAGCTTGGCTTGCGCCGCGATGCGGTCCTGCGCGATCTCGTGGGCCTCGCGCCGGGCTTCGGCGAGCGCCGCTTCAGCGGCGGGCTGCGCCTCCAACCGGTGCGCGAGCTCATTGGCCGTCGATTCATGCGCCACCCGCTGCTTGTCAAAGTGGTTGAGTAGCGGGCGGAGGTCATCGACCGCCCGCTTGAACTCGTCGACGCGCAGGATGGGATCGAAGCGCTCGCGGCGCAGGCTCGGGGTATCCAGGAAGTCCGCGGTGAGGCGGCCCTGCGGCACGCCGACGACTCGGTCGAACACCTCGTCGGGTCCGGTGAATCCGGCGACGCCCAGGTGCTGCGCCAGAAAGGCCTCGACATCGTCGGCGCGTTCCTCGAACACGCGTCGTTGCTCGACGTCGAAGATCTCCGAGTCCATCGACGCCTGGGGCGAGAGCGCCCCGGTGCCGCGGGCGCGGGTGCGGTGCAGCTTGCGCGTGACGCGGTAGCGCCGCTCGTCCAGCCCTGAGGTGAACTCGATCGCCACCGACGCATCCGTTGCGCCGTGTCGCATGACGCTCGCGAGGGGGCGTGGGCGGGCGTCGAACACGCCCAATCCGATGGCCTGGAGGATCGCCGTCTTGCCCGCGCCGTTGTCGCCCACGATGGCGGTGAGGCCGGGCGCCATGTCGATGGCAGCGGTAGCAAAGCTCTTGAAATTGGTGATTTCGATGCGGTGGATCAGCATGTCAGGGCAGCGCGGCCTCCACGATCGAGGCCAGGGCCGCCTCGTCTTGCCCCTCGAGGACCGATCGCTTGAGCTCGAGCGTGCGCTCGGCCAGCGTCTCGGCTTGGGCCGCGACCGCCGGCTCCTGGGCCAGCAACTCGCGCACCACATCGCGCTCGATCTGCTCCCGCGACCCGCTGCGGACGCGCACGCCGGCCCCCAGCGTGCGCTCCACCTCCACGGTCACGCGGGCGTGCAGTGGATCGTAATGCTCCTGGACGAGCTCTAGCAGCGCCGGCTGATCCAGCGAGGCCCGCTCGAATTCAAGCGCGCCGCGCAGCACGATCTCCACCATCGGACGAGGTCCCGAGGCCGCCGACGGCGGGTCGAGCGCAGCGGCTACTTTTTCCCGCAGCGCCGCGAAGCTCTCCGTGCCGGTGACGTCGATGGCGAGACGCACGAACGGCCGGCGTTCGACCACGTCGTCGAGAAACCGCGCCTTGATTCGCGGCGCGGCTTCGAGGTGCACTGTGACGTCGTACAACCCGCGCTCGCGCCCCGCGCCGGCCAGACCGGGTTCACCGATCAGCCCTTCCGTGATGCTGTGGGCCTCGAGCGCGCCGGGATTGAAGATCCAGGGCTCCTGGATGGGCACCTCGTAGCGGTAGTGGATATGTCCCAGCGCCAGGTAGTCGGCGACGCCACGCAGTTGCAGCAGGTCGGCCGCGCCCACGCCGCCCTGCCCGCCTGGCGACTCCTCATCCACGCCCGTGTGCAGCACGCCGATCTGGAACTGCACGCCGTCCGCGGGCGCCGCCTGCGCCGCCTCGATCACCCGGGGCAGGTGGTCGGCCAAACGCGCGCCCAGATACTCCACGCCGAAGATGCGCACCGGCCCGATGTCCGTATAGGCCCCGTGGCCGCGCTCGGCGGTCCAGGGCCGCCACGCCAATCCTTCGCGCTCGGGGTCGATCTGCTGGAGCAAGCGGAGCCGGTTGCTCCGGCTGAGCTGCCAGAGCCAGGAGCGCTCGCCGCGGCGAAACCAACGCTCGTGATTGCCCTCGACGGCGACCACCGGAATCCCGTCCTGCGCCAGCAGGGCCAGGCCGGCGTCGGCGTCAGCGTAGGTGCGGGGATCGATGGACTTGGAGTCGAACAGATCGCCCGCCAGGATCACGAAGTCCGGCCGCACCCGGCGGCAATAGGTCATGACGCTGCCAAAGGCGCGGGTGAAGTCCTCGGCGCGTTCGGTCAGGCCGTATTGCTTGAAGCCCAAGTGCGCGTCGGCGAAATGGACGAAGCGAACCTGCATCACGCGTTACGGTATCACGCCGAACATAAAACGAACGCAGCACCGCAGGGTGCACGCCGACAGCCGCCTAGACTCCCGGCGAAGGCCGGACTCAGGGTACTAGCTGCGGTTGATGACGCCGCAGGCGACGCGGTCGCCGGCGCCTGGGTCTTGGCCATAGCTGTCTGGCTTGGCGTGCACGATGATGGCCGAACCGTCGTCGTCCAAGATGGACTTCAGCGACGCCTGGGTGTTGAAGACGTTGGCGCGCGCGATTCCGCCGGCCCCGGCGTAGATGTTGGGCATGTCACCAGGATGGTTGGGGCCGTGGAGAAATCCGTGCCCCTTGTCGTCGGGACTCAGGTGGCCGCCCGCCGCCGAGAAGTCTGGCTCGCAACTGCCGGTCTCGTGGATGTGGAAGCCGTGCCAGCCCTCGGTCAAGCCGGTCAGGTCGGCCGAGACCAGCATGCCGTTCGGCCCCTGCGTCAGCGCGACGGTTCCCATGGAAACGCCGTCGGGCCCTGCCATCGTGGCGACCACGGTGACACCGAGGTCCGCCTCGTCCACCGACTGGCCGTCGCAGGCAGTCAGCGCCAGCAGCGCGATGCCCAGGGCGAGGACGAACCAAGCGCCATGGCAGGCTCGGGGCTGTTTCCGCCGGTCACCAGTTGCGTGACTCATGTCCATATCCGCTTCGCGCACCGCCCGCGGGCGACTCTCAATGACCAGTCTAAGTTGCCGGTCGGAGTCGGTTCGGGATTAGGCGTATGCTGCGCGGCGTGAGGGGCCGGCCGCCGGTGGGAGAAGGCCATGCAGCTACCCGTGCGCTATCACGTGATGGAGAGCAGTGGCCCCGATGACAACTCCGAGGCCAACATCGCGCACGCGGCCGCCACCGTCGAATTGGACGTGGCCGAGGTCGCCATCGTGCTGGTGGACACCTGGGCAGGGCATCCGATGCCGTCGCACCTGGAGCGCACGGGAGAGATCTGCCGCACGCGCATTCGTCCCGTGCTGGACGCGGCGCGGGCCGCCGGCGCGACGGTGATCTACGCCCCGTCGCCTCGGGTCGCGCCCGACTTCGAAGCCCTTCGCCACGACAGCCGCGAGACCGGGCCGCCGTCACCGCCCGTCGACGACTGGCCGCCCCAGGACTACCGCGACACGACAGGGGGCTACAGCTCGCTGCGGAAGCGCCCCGGGGAGCTCCCGGAGAACTACGACGGGCCCATTCCCGACTGGTTCCCCATTCACGGCATCGACCCGTCGATCCCGCCGACGCCGGGAGACGTGGTGGTGGCGACCGGCGCGGAGCTTCACGCGGCCTGCAAGGCCCGCGGCCTGGTGCACCTGATCTACGCGGGCTTCGCCACCAACATCTGCATCCGGTTCCGCGACTACGGCCTGCACGCCATGCGCGACCGCGGCTATGCGCCGATCCTGCTGCGCGACGCCACCAGCGCCATCGAGACGCGGGCCACGATCGGCAGCCTCAGTCTCACGCGCGCCGTGATCCTCGACCTCGAACGCTGGTTCTACACCGCCCTGACCGACGACCTGATCGCGGCCTTCGGCGACGCTTAGCCCGTATCTCCGTTCGAGGCGAATTCGGCTTCGAGCGCGTTGAACCGGTCGAGTCCGATGAGCGTCTTGAACTCCTCGAGACCCGTCATCGGCCCCGCGCCCGTGGTCGTGCCGGTGACGTGCAGCGCGTCGAAGACGCCGCGCATCACGGCGGCGCTGGCGAACAGCCCGGACAGCGGATAGACCACCATGCGAAAGCCGAGGTCTTGCAGCTCGGACGCCGACAGGAACGGCGTCGCGCCATCCTCGATCATGTTGGCGAAGAGCGGGACCTTGGATGGGAACGCGTCGCGAATGGCGCGCAGCTCGTCGCGCGAGCGCGGCGCCTCGATGAATACCACGTCGGCCCCGGCGGCGTGGTAGGCGCGGCCGCGGTCGATGGCGTCGTCCATGTCGTTGACCGCGCGGGCGTCGGTGCGCGCGATGATGACCAGATCGTCGTCGCCGCGGGCATGCACGGCGGCGCGCAGCTTCTGCACATGGTCGTCGCGCGGGATGACGCGCTTGCCTTCCAGGTGACCGCAGCGCTTGGGCCACTCCTGGTCCTCCAGGATGACGCCGGCGATGTCGCCCTGCACGCACTCCGTCACGGTGCGAATCACGTTGAGCGGGTTGCCGTAACCGGTGTCCATGTCGGCCACCAGGGGAATGTCAACGACGCTGGCGATGCGCCGGGCGCGCTCGATGATCTCCGTCTGCGTCAGCAGCCCGATATCGGGCACGCCGAGGGTGCTCGCGGCCAGGCCAAACCCGGTGGTGAAGAACTGCTCGAATCCGGCCTGCTCGATCAGGGTGGCCGAGAGCGCGTCGTAGGCGCCCGGCAGCACGATGATCTCGTCGCGGTCGAGTCGCCGGCGCAGGCGGGTGGAACGACGCATGCTGGTCTCCGGTCGGGGGAGCGGCTGTTGCGCCGATTGTGCCGGACGGGCGCCGGGGAGTGCCGCAGGGGCGACGCATGCGTCGCCCCTGCGCGACGTCTCCCCAGCGCGCGGGGCTTGATCCCAGG
The DNA here is from genome assembly GCA_026708035.1 of Chloroflexota bacterium. NCBI lineage: Bacteria > Bacillati > Chloroflexota > Chloroflexota bacterium. Next base: position 44,522 of record JAPOVQ010000021.1, read on the forward strand.
CGGCACGCGGGCTGGGCCATCGGATTCGAAGCCTGGACCACCGAGCCGATCCGTCATTCCGGCGAAGAGCCTGCCCCATACTCGATACGGGGCCGGAATCCAGGCCCGTGCTGCAATCGAACAGTCCGCCACCCGAGATCGAACGTCTTAGATTCCTCGCTGCGCTCGGAATGACATTTGGGGTCGATTGGCCGGACGTCGGGCGCTGCCGGCTAGGCCGTTTCCTCGGCAGCGCGTGCTGGCTCGGGGGCCTGGGTGACGCGGATAAGCTCGGCGTCGTCGTTCACCGCCTCGGGCGTCACGACGACGGTGCGGACGTCGCGCTCGGAGGGCAGGCTGAACATGGTGTCCAGCAGCAGCTCCTCCAGCGTCGTGCGGAGGCCGCGCGCGCCCGTCTTGCTCTCCAGGGCGCGTTCGGCGATGGCCTCCAGCGCCGGGTCGGTGAACTGCAGCTCGACCTTGTCCATTGAGAACAGCTTCTGGTATTGCCGCACCAGCGAAGTCTTGGGCTCGGTGAGGATCCGGACCAGGTCCTCCTTGTCGAGCGCGTCGAGCGCCGCGGCAACGGGGAGCCTGCCGACGAACTCGGGGATGAGGCCGTACTTGAGCAGGTCGTCGGCGATCACCTCGTGCACCACGCTTTCGGCCTCGCCGTACTTATCGCCGTCGGCGTAGCCGATCCGCGGTCCGCGACCGAGCCGCCGGCTGATGATGCGATCCAGGCCTTCGAAGGCGCCGCCGCAGATGAACAGGATGTCGCGCGTGTCGATTTGAATAAAGTCCTGGTGCGGGTGCTTGCGCCCGCCCTGCGGCGGCACGTTGACCACCGCGCCTTCGATGATCTTGAGCAAGGCCTGCTGCACGCCCTCGCCGGACACGTCCCGCGTGATCGACGGGTTGTCGGCCTTGCGCGCGACCTTGTCGATCTCGTCCACGTAGATGATGCCCGTCTGGGCGCGCGCAATGTCGTAGTCGGCGGTCTGAATCAGCCGCAGGAGGATGTTCTCCACGTCCTCGCCCACGTACCCCGCCTCGGTGAGCGCGGTGGCGTCCGTGATGCAGAAGGGCACGTTGAGGATGCGGGCCAGGGTGCGCGCGATCTCGGTCTTGCCGACGCCCGTCGGCCCGACGAGCAGCACGTTGGTCTTCTGCAGCTCGACGTCGTCCGCCATGGGGCCGGCGGCCACGCGCTTGTAGTGGTTGTAGACGGCGACCGAGACGATTTTCTTGGCGCGGTCCTGCCCGATGACGTATTCGCTCAGCTGCTCGAAGATGCGCTCCGGCGTGGGAATCCCGCCGGCGAGCGGTCGCGGGCCGGGCGTGCGCGCCTGCTCGTCGTTGATGATGCTGGTGCAGAAGTCCACGCACTCGTTGCAGATGTAGACGCCGGCGGACCCGGTGATCAGGCGGCGCACCTGCTCCTGGGTCTTGCCGCAGAAGGAGCAGCTATAGCTGGTGCGGGGCGAGCGGCCGCGGGCCATCAGAGTTTCCCGTGCGGCCGAGGGGCGCGCCTCGGCGATGCGCTATTCGGCACCGTCGACGGAAGGCTCGGCGGCGGCTTCGCGCGGCGCCATGATGTCATCGATGATCCCGTACTCAACGGCCTCGGGCGCTGTCAGGTAGTAGTCCCGGTCGGTGTCCTGGTGGATGCGCTCCTTGGGCTGCCCGGTGGCCTCGACCAGGATGTTTTCCAGCCGTTCACGCACCTTGATGATCTCGCGCGTGCGGATTTCCAGATCGGTGGCCTGCACGAAACCCTCGATGCCCTGCGCGGGCTGATGGAGCAGCATGGTGCTGTTTGGCAGCGCGTAACGCTTGCCCTTGGCGCCGCCCGCCAGAATCACGCACCCCATGCTGGCGGCCAGGCCGATGCAGTAGGTGGAAACCTGGTTCGGCACATGCTGCATGGTGTCGTAGATGGCGAGGCCGGCCGCCACGCTGCCGCCCGGCGAGTTGATGTACATGTAGATATCGGCCTCGGAGTCCTCGCTGGTCAGCAGCAGCAATTGGGCGATGACCGTGTTCGCCACCGCGTCGTCGATCGGCGTCCCGAGGAAGATGATCCGGTCGCGGAGCAGGCGCGAGTAGATGTCCATGCCGCGCTCGCCGCGGTCGGTGGTCTCGATGACGTAGGGGACGAGAAAACCCATTCCGGTGACTCTTTCTGTTGCCGTTGGCTAGGGTGTCGCGGATTCCGACTCGGCGGCTTCGCTCGGTTCGGCTTCCGCCGCCGCGGCGTCCGCCACCGCTGCAACGTCGGGGTCCGGCTCGTGCGCCGACTGATGGTCGTGCGCGGGCCCGGCCTGGCCGGTGACCGCCTCCACAAGCTTAGCTAACGCCTTGCGATTTCGAACGGCGGATTCGATACGCGCTCGACCCTCATCGCGGGCCAGCGAGCGGCGCACGGTGTCGCGTCGCGCCTCCGGGTAGCTGGCCGCCACGCGATCGGTTTCCTCGGCGACTTCGTCGTCGTCCGCCTGAATCTCCTCGGCGTCGGCGTAGTGCTCCAGCACGATGCCGCGATTCACGCGCAATTCGGCCTGCTCGCGCCAGTTCTCTTCCCATTCAGCACGGGTCTGGCCGATCGAGCCAAGGTAGGTATCGACCGCGATCCCGCGCGACACCATGGCCTGCGTCTCCCGTTCCAGGAGCGCCCCGTGCTCCTGCTCCACGAGCACGGCCGGCACCTCGAAGGTGGAGGCCTCGACGAGCGCGTCGAGCACGTCGTCTTCGAGCTTGGCCTGGGCCGCGAGGCGGCGTTGCTCCAACAGCCGCTCGCGAATGTCGCCGCGCAGCGCGTCCATGGAGTCGAGCCCCGCCATGGTCTGGGCGAAGGCATCGTCCAGGTCCGGCAGGCGCGCCTCGCTGACGCTCTGCACGGCGCCACTGAACGTCACGCGCTGCCCGCGCAGGTCCGGGTTGGGATCGTCGAGCGGAATCTCGCTTTCGAAGGCGAACTCGTCACCCGCCGACTTGCCGGTGAGCTCTTGGTCGAACTCGGCCGGAAAGCCGTTTTGGCCCAGCCGCACGGAGTAGACCTGGGGTTCGCTTTCGGGGACTCCGGCGGCGTTGATGGAAATCTCGACGCCGACCACGTCCTCGAGTTGCGACGGCCGCTCGACGGGGTCCCAGGTGGTGCGCATCTCCTGCAACTCCGCCACCTGGGTTTCAACGTCCTCGTCGGACACCTCGGGCATTTCGGCCTCGACCTCGAGGGCGGACACGTCGCCCAACTCGACCTCGGGCGCGACCGCGACCTCGGCGGAGAACACGAGCGGCGCGTCCAGCGACGGCACGTCCGGCAGATCGAGCTCCGGCTGATCGAGCGGCTCGACGCCCGTTTGCTCCACGGCGTCGGTGTAGGCCCGCGGAACCACGTGCTCCACCATCTCGCGCATGACCGCCTCGGCGCCGACGTAGCTCTCCACGATCGGGCGCGGGGCCTTGCCGCGGCGGAAGCCGGGAATGCTCACCCGACCCGAGACGCGACGAATGGCGCGCGCATATTCCCGCTGGAGGTCCTCGGGGCCTACCTCGACGTCGAGCCGGACGCGACTGCCTTCAAGCTTGCTGGCGGTGGCCTGCATGGGTGCTCACACGCTCCAAGGCGCCCCGCGACGGGCGGCGGGGCACTCAGGTGGGGAAGGAGAGACTCGAACTCTCACGGAGAAATCTCCACGTGATCCTAAATCACGCTCGTCTACCAGTTCCGACACTTCCCCGCTCCACCGGAGCCGCACGAGGGCTGGATTCTGGACCGGGGCGTGTGCACGGCACCGCGGCAAGTATACGGACGCCGCGCAAGTTTTCGTGCATCTGTAAACGGCAGGCTACGATTGGACACCATTCTCACCGCATCCGACCCGCTTTGGGTCCACGTGCCCGCCTGGCGAGGAGTCCCGCATGGCCTATGAACTGCCGCCGCTGCCGTACGCCTTCGACGCGCTGGAGCCGCATATCGACGCGCGGACGATGGAGATCCATCACGACCGGCACCACGCGACCTACATCATGAACGCGAACAACGCGCTGGCCGACCACCCGGACCTGGCCGCGATGAGCGCGGAGGACCTGATTGCCGACCTGAGCGCGGTGCCGGAAGGCATCCGCACCGCCGTGCGCAACAACGCGGGCGGGCACGCCAACCACAGCCTCTTCTGGACGGTGCTGAGCCCGGACGGCGGCGCCCCCAGCGGCGCCCTTGCCGCGGCCATCGACAGCGCCTTCGGGAGCTTGGACGCGTTCAAGGAAGAGTTTGCTCAGGCCGCGACGACCCGTTTCGGCTCCGGCTGGGCCTGGCTCGTCAAGCAGGCGGACGGCTCGCTGGCCGTCACCAGCACGCCCAACCAGGACAGCCCGCTGATGGACGGCTCCGGCACGCCGATCCTGGGGCTGGACGTGTGGGAGCACGCCTACTACCTCAACTACCAGAACAAGCGGCCGGACTACATCGCGGCGTGGTGGAACGTCGTGAACTGGGACGAGGCCGCTCGCCGCTTCGGCGGCTGAGGCGGACGTTCGGCGGCGCGGGGGCAACATCATCAGTTGCCCCCGCGCGCCGCGCCTTTCTATGCTCGCCGCGCGGCGCCGGCCGCCTTCGCCCCTGAATCGACAGGCCTAGCCCGTGTTTGCGCTGTTTCGGCGGCTTCCGTGGATCTACCAGATCGGCCTCATCGTCGTGCTGGTGGCCGCGCTCGTGGTATTGGGATTTCTGGCGCTGCAGCAGTTCCAGGCGGGTGCGGCACCCGAGGAAGAGGAAGTCTCGGCAACCGTCGATGTCGGCGGACTGCCGCAGTTCTTGCCGCCGGAGCAGCCGCAGGGCGTGCACGTCATCGGCGTGGGGGAGTTGGTGCGCACGCCGGACCTGGCCATCGTCGTCTTGGGCGTCGAGGCCAGTGCGGCCACGGCCGCGGATGCGGCGGCCAATGCGGAAGAGGCCGCCGGGGCCGTGGTGGAGGCCGTCAGAGACCTTGACGACCTCGGCCTCAACGACCATGACGTGCAGATCGGCGGCGTCACACTTGCGCCCACCTATCAGGCCGGGGAACGCGCGGGCACGCCGGCCGGCTACACCGCCACAATGACGATCAGGATCCGCGTCGCGAAGCTCGATCGCGCGGCGGAAGTGGTGGACGCGGGATTCGCGGCCGGCGCCGAGGCCTTGCACTCGCTCACCTACGCCCTGGCCGACGAGGGGGCGCACACCGAGGACGCGCTGCGCCTGGCAACCATCGCCGCCGCCAAAAAGGCCCGGGCCATTGCCGAGGCGCTGCAGGGCCGGGTGGCGGGATTGATCAATATTCAAGAAGAGGTCGGTGTATTCCCGGCAATTGCCAAGAAGGTGGACCCGGCGCAGGCGAAGCTCGCCGCCTTCGCGGCTCCTCCAGGCCAGGTGATCATCCGGGCCGTGGTGCGGGCCAACTTCGCCTTCGAGTAGACCGCGCACCGTCCCAACGCCGTTCGCACCGCAGCCATAGCGACCGCACCGTAGCGCTCCCTGGTCCACGGGTTGCGCCGCGCGTCAAACGGCGCATCATGGTCCGGCGCGAGACATCATGCGGACGGTGACGGCCGCTACCCTGCGTCGGATTTTGGGGGTGGGATGAGCATGAGCCGTCGCGGCGCGCCGGGGATCCCCGAGCCCCTGGGGCTGTCGGACCGCGTGGTCACGCTGCGTCGCCGGGCGACGCAACGCCTGCAAGGGGGCAAGCGCGCCCGCGCGCCCGGCACCGCGCGGCCGGGCGTGACCCTGGCCGCGGGCTTTGCGGGCTTGATCACCGTCGGCACCATCTTGCTGATGCTGCCCTTCGCCAGCGAGAGCGGCGGCACCGATTTCATCACGGCGCTCTTCACGGCCACCTCGGCCGTATGCGTGACGGGTTTGACCGTCGTATCCACCGCGGACCATTGGACCGCGTTCGGCGAGGGCGTGATCCTGGCGCTGATCCAGGTCGGTGCGCTCGGATTCGTGACCGGCGCGGTGGTGATCCTGACGCTGGCCGGGCGGCGCACCTCGTCGCGCGAGCATCTCCTCTTCGGCCAGCCATTGGGCCTGGACCAGCCCGGCGGCCTGCTGGGGCTGATCTGGCGCGTGGCCGCGTTGACGCTGTTCGCCGAGGCCGTCGGGTTCGGATTCGTGCTGTGGTACGCGACTGGCGACACGGCCATCGAGAATCCCCTGTGGTGGTCGGCGTTCCACGCGATTTCGGCCTTCACCAATGCCGGGTTCAACGTGGAGCCCGGCACCGCCAGCATGGGCCGGCTGGTGGACGCCACCAACATCCTGGCGACGTTTGGCGTTCTCAGCGTCCTCGGCGGCGTGGGGTTCACGGTGATCTTCGACGGGCTGCGCCGGCGCTCGTGGCGCCGCCTTTCCCTGGAGAGCAAGCTCGTGCTCACCACCATGCTCGTCGTGTCGCTGGTCGGGTTCGTGGTCTTGTGGATTCTCACGCCGACATTTGGCGGCGCGATCGCGGACGACGACCTGGGCGGGCGGACGGTCACGGCCGCCTTTCACACCATCAACCGCACCGCGGGCCTGACGACGGTCGACCTGGGCGCGCTGGGACTGGACGCGTGGACCGCGATCATGCTGCTGATGTTCATCGGCGGGGCCTCGGCGTCGGTGGCCGGCGGCGTCACGCTCAACACGGTCGGCGTGCTGGCCGTGGCCGCCGTCTCCCACATTCGGGGGCACCGCTCACCCACGGCGTTCGGCAGAACCATTGCCACGGTCTCGGTGACCCGAGCGCTCACCGTGGTGCTGCTGTCGGCGATGGCCGTGTTCCTCGCCACGCTGGTGATGAGCGTGGCCGAGCGCGAGTCGGGCCACCCGCTGGGCAACCTCCTCTTCGAGTCGATCTCGGCCTTTGCGGTAGTGGGATACTCCACCGGAATCACGCCCGACCTCTCGGTCGTCTCGAAAACGGTGCTCGTGATCGCCATGTTCGTCGGCCGGCTGGGCGCGCTGACCCTGGCGCAGGCGCTGGTGACGCGCGAGCGGCCCGAGCTGATCCGGTTTCCCGAGGAAACGATCAAAGTTGGCTAGCCACCCGCGAGCGGCATTCGCATGCACATTCTCGTAGCCGGCCTGGGGCGATTCGGCCGCAACCTGGCCATCAACCTGACGCGCCTGGGCCACGACGTGATCGCAATCGACCAGGACCAGGGGGAGGTGCAAGACATCGCCCCGGATATCGAGTCCGCGGTCACCGGCGACGCCACCGACGAGGACGTCCTGCTTGAGATCGGGGCGCCCGACGTGCAGCTGGCGATCGTGGCCATGGCGGAGGTCGAGGCCAGCGTGCTGATCACGACCCACCTCAAGAATCTCAACGTGCCGATGGTGTTCGCCAAGGCGTCGAGCGACGTGCACCGCACCATTCTGGAGCGGGTCGGCGCGGACCGCGTGATTTTCCCCGAGCAGGAGATGGCCGTGCGCCTGGCCCAGTCCGTCGAGGCCCCGCGCGCGATGGACTATTTCGAGCTGCTGCCGCACCTGGGCATCGCCCAGATTCCGGCCGCGGCCTTCGCCGGCCGCACGCTGGCCAGCATGGACCTGCGCGGGCGGTACAACGCCGCCGTGCTGGCGATCAAGCGCGGCAACGAGCTGGTGGTGATGCCGGAGCTGACCGACCGGGTACAGGACGACGACGTGCTCGTGGTGGTGGGTCGCGACGATCAACTCGCACAGATCGTGGACGCCAGCGCCGGCGACGACTAGGTCTTCCGGCCTGTGGATAGTCCGTGGAGAGCCCTGGACGGGCTATACCGCGCCTAGTCGCGCGGGCGGGCGCGGCTTCGAGTCCGAAGCGAGCGTCCCGGGGATCGCTTGCCTGAAACTCCCAGTCTGCTGTTCATTCGCACCTATCCACAGGGTGAATCGAGCGCGAATCGCCTACCACATGTTGGCTGCAAAAACAAAGCGCCCCAAGATGTTGTGCACTATTGGCCGAAGGCTGTAGCATACGCCCTACCGAGTCGCATCTTGCGGCCGGCGCGGGGGGCAGTCGCGCCGTAGGCGTAGAGAAAGGCGTAGGTGCTCGTCTCGGGCATGCAGCCGGGACGTCGGGGCAACCATGATTCAGATCATCGGGGAGATGCACAAAACTCGCGACGGGCGATCCTTCTTCATCGATTACGCCGAGTTCATTCCGGAGGCCGGGGCCTATGACCTGGTGCTCTTCGGGCTGCGGCGGGATGAGCAGGATTTCTCGATGACGGTGGCATTTCCCGAAGAATCGATGAGCGCGTGGGGCGCGCGCGACTTCCTCGTGCGCGAGGGACTGGCGCACGTCCGCGCCCAACTGGACCACGGGGTCGAAGAGGACGGCTCGTTGATCGAGGCGCCCTCCGCGGCCAGCGGACCGACGTACCGGATTTCCATGCCGCGACGCCCGCACCGGGCGTAGTTCGTCATTCGGTAAGGGCGCTGCGGAGGCAGCGCCTTTGTTGTCCACAATGAAGTACAAGGAAGCGAGCGTCGCTTCCGCTGGAGCAGGGTCTCCGGTCGAACGGGGGAGAGGGAAAGGATGCTAGAGACAAGGGCTACCGCTGCGACCACGCCGCAGAGCGCCGCGGCCTGGCCGGCCTTGTCCGACAACGCCCTTGCGGTGCTGAAAAAGCGCTATTTCCTGAAGGATCGCGTGGACCATCCCATCGAAGACGTCGACCAGTTTTTCGAGCGCGTGACGCGCGGCGTGATCGACATCGAGCGCGAGCGGGACTGGGTGGACGACGCCGGCCATCGCGAGCTCTTCGACGACATGTACGGGCTGCTGCGCGGGCTGCGGTTCGTGCCCAACAGCCCCTGCCTGATGAACGCGGGCAAGCCCGGCGGCTACGCCCAGCTCGCGGCGTGCTTCGTGCTGCCGATCGACGACGACCTGCGCAGCATCAAGACCACGGACATGAACGCCGCAATCATTCACCAGACGGGCGGCGGCACGGGCTTCAACTTCTCGCGCATCCGGCCGCGTGGCGACTTCGTGCGCAGCTCGGGTGGCGTGGCCAGCGGGCCGGTGAGCTTCATGTCCATGATCGACTACTCCTGCGGCGAGATTAAGCAGGGGGGCACGCGCCGGGGCGCCAACATGGGCATCCTCAACGTCGATCACCCCGACATCGAAGACTTCATTCGCTGCAAGACCAGCGACGGGCGGATTGCGAACTTCAACATTTCGGTTGGCGTGACCGACGCCTTCATGTCGGCGGTGGAAGCCGGCGGGGACTACGACCTGGTGAATCCGCGCACGGGCGCGACCCACGTGGACCCGGCCACTGAGACTCCCGCCCGCGCCAGCGCACCGGACATCTGGGAAAAGCTGGTGGACGGCGCCTGGCTGAACGGCGAACCCGGCATGATCTTCCTGGACCGGCTGGAGCGCACCAATCCCACGCCGTCGGTCGCGCGGCAGGACACCACGAATCCCTGCGGCGAGCAGCCGCTGCTGCCCTATGAGGCGTGCGTGCTCGGCAGCCTGAATCTCTCCAAGCACCTGACCGCCGACGGCGCCGCGATCGACTGGAGCGCGCTGCGCCGCGACGTGCGGCTGGCCATTCGCTTCCTGGACGACATGGTCGAGGCCTCGAACTTCCCGCTGGAGGACATCGACGCCATCGTCAAGCACGGCAACCGCCGCGTGGGCCTGGGAATCATGGGCTGGGCGGACATTCTGTTCACCCTGGGCATCGCCTACGACAGCCCCGAAGCGGAGGAGCTGGGCGAGCGGGTGATGCAGTGCATCAACGACGAAGGCCGGCGCGCCTCCGAGGCGCTGGCCGAAGCGCGCGGCGCGTTCCCGAACTTCGAGGGCTCGCTCTGGGACTCCCAGGGCCACGCCCCGCGCCGCAACGCCACCGTCACGACCATCGCGCCGACAGGCACCATCAGCATGATCGCGGACTGCTCCAGCGGCATCGAGCCGCTCTTCGCGCTGATCTTCTGGAAGAACGTGATGCGCGACGGCGACGACAACGCGGCCACCTCGCTGCGCTACGTCAACCCGCAGTTCGAGCAGTACGCCCGCGCGCGCGGGTTCTACAGCGACGCGCTGCTGGACGCCATCACCGACAACCACGGCAGCTTGCGCATCACCGAGCACACGCCGGACTCGGCGCGGCAGGCGCTGGAAACGGTCCCGGACGAGGCCCGCCAAATCTTCGTGACGGCGCACGACGTGACGCCGGATTGGCACATCCGGGTGCAGGCGGCGTTCCAGCGCCACACCGAGAACGCCGTGTCCAAGACCATCAACTTCCCGTACGAGGCGACGCGGGAGGACGTGGAGCGCGGCTATCGCCTCGCCTACACGCTGGGATGCAAGGGCGTGACGGTCTATCGCGACGGCAGCCGCGACTTGCAGGTGCTGACCACGAGCGACTCGGGCGATAAGACCCGGCGGGACGAGACCCCGGCCGAGGAGGCTCCGGCAGTCGTCGAGGCTGCCACGAACGGCCATGCCGCCGCGCCGGCCGAGGTAGCCAACGGGCATCCCGCGCCCGCACCGGCGCCAACGCCGCCGGCCGCCGCTCCCGAGCCGCTGCCGATGGTTGCGGCGCAGGAACGCGAGCGCCCGGATCAGATTCGCGGCACCACGACGCGCATCCGCACCGGGTGCGGACCGCTGTTCGTCACGGTGAACGACGACGAACGCGGGTCCCCGTTCGAGCTATTCGCCACGTTGGGCAAGGCTGGCGGGTGCGCGGCGGCGCAGACCGAGGCCATTGGGCGGCTCGTCTCGCTGGCGTTGCGCTCGGGCGCGCCGGTGGACGTCGTCCACAGCCACCTGCGCGGCATCACCTGCCACCGGCCGACCGGATTCGGGCCGACCCGTGTCCTGTCGTGCGGCGATGCGATCGCGCAAGTCGTCGCGCTGCGCATGAGCTCGCAGCCCGAGGGCTACGTGCCGATGGTCGACCTGCAGGGCGAAGGCACCTACGCCCCGCCGAGTGTGACGCTGGAGGGCGACCGGTCGGAGCACGTGCCGGTCGCCGCCGCCGCGCCGGCTCCGCAAGCGAGCGCGGCCTCCATGGGACACGCCGAGGCGCAGCCGACGATGTCGGCGGCGGCGGGGATGTCCTTCGCCGGCGCCTGCCCCTCCTGCGGCAGCAGCCACCTGGTGTCGGCGGAGGGATGCCTCAAGTGCATCTCATGCGGCTACAGCGACTGCGGCTGACCTCCGAGACGGGCCGCCGGACGGGAGCGTAATCGATGAATGACGCCCCACAAGGCCAGCTCGTCAATCGGATGATCCGCGCGGCGCGGCTCGACCGTGAGCTCTACGCCGAGGTGACGGCAGACACGACGGCCACGCAGCAGGCCACGTTCGCGGTGATCATTGCCGCCCTCGCGGCGGCTATCGGGGCCTTCATCGGCTTTCAGGTTGAGCCGCCGGATCCGGGAACATTTGCCACCGGAGACCAAGAGGCTGACGACGCGAACTTCGTCTGGCTCATCTTCACCCCGATTCTGAGCGTCATCGCCTGGCTCGCCTGGGCCGGGGTCGCGTGGTTCGCCGGAACGCGGCTGATCTCCACAGACGCGCAAGACGTAGGGTTCCTGCAGGTGGCGCGCGCACTAGGATTCGCACAAGCGCCGGGCGTGCTGAACGTCGCAACATTCATCCCGGGCCTTGGAGTCATCGTGCAGATCGGCGTATGGCTCTGGGCGCTGGCCACGAGCTTCTTCGCCATCCGCGAGTCGATGCGCTTGGCGAATGGTCAGGCTATCGCAACCATGATCCTCGGCTTCATTCCGGCCTTCATCATCGGTGTCGTGATTGGGAGCGTCTTGCTCGCGGGAGCGTACGCCGGGGCGGCAACCTAGCTCCCGGCGTCGACGCCGTCACTCAGGCGCCGGCCGGTGGCTCCGCCGCCAGCACCTCCGCCGACACGGTCGCGGCGAACGGCTGGAAGGCCTCGCGCATGCGTTTCGCCAACTGCACGGCCTGCGCGTCGTAGCGCGCCGGGTCGGCCCATTGGCCGCGTGAGTCGAGCAGGTCGCCGGGCACGTCGGGGCACGTCGCGGGCACGCGCAGTCCAAAGACCGGCTCGACGGCATCCGGCACGCCGTCCAGGGCGCCGCTGAGCGCGGCGCGGATCATGGCCCGGGTGTGCGGCAACTGCACGCGGTCGCTCTCACCGGCGGGGCCGCCCAGCCAGCCGGTGTTGACCAGCCACACCTGCGGCCGGTGCTGCTCGAGCCGCTGGCCCAGCATCGCGGCGTAGGTCGGCGGCGGCAGCGGCAAGAACGGCGCGCCGAAGCAGGCGCTGAAGGTCGCCTGCGGATCGGTGACCCCGCGCTCGGTGCCGGCCACGCGCGCGGTGTAGCCAAGCAGGAAGTGATACATCGCCTGCTCGGTAGTCAAGCGTGAAATCGGCGGCAGGACGCCGAACGCGTCGGCCGCCAGCAGCACGATATTGCGGGGATGTCCGGCCATGCCGCCGGGCACCACGTTCTGCAAGTGCGAGATCGGATAGGCCCCGCGCGTGTTCTCGGTGATCTCGTCCGAGTCGAGGTCGAGCCGGCGCGTTTCGGGGTCCAGGGGAAGATTCTCCAGCACCGTGCCGAAGCGCCGCGTGGTCTGGTAAATCTCCGGCTCGTTTTCGGCGGACAGGCGAATGGTCTTGGCGTAGCAGCCGCCCTCGAAATTGAAGATCCCCGTGTCGCTCCAGCCGTGCTCGTCGTCGCCGATCATCGGCCGCTCGGGGTCGGTGGAAAGCGTGGTCTTGCCCGTGCCGGAGAGTCCGAAGAACAGCGCCACGTCGCCCTCGGCGCCAACGTTGGCCGAGCAATGCATCGACAACACGCCGCGCTGCGGCAGCAGGTAGTTGAGGATGGTGAAGATGGATTTCTTCATCTCCCCGCCGTAGGCCGTGCCGCCGATGATGATGACTCGCTCGGCGAAGTTGACCACGATGAACGTGCCCGAGTTGGTGCCATCCTCGTCCGGGTCGGCCTGAAAGCCGGGCATGTCGATGACGGTGAACTCCGGCTCGTGGCCGGCGAGCTCGTCGGCGGTGGGCACGATGAACAGGTTGCGCGCAAAGAGGTTGTGCCAGGCCAGCTCGTTGATCACCCGCACCGAGAGCCGGTAGCGGGGATCGGCGCCGGCGAAGCAGTTCTGGACGTAGAGGTTCCGTCCCTGCATGTAGGCGCGGAGACGCCCGAAGAGTCCATCGAAGCGCTCGGGCTCGAAAGGCTTGTTGTGATTGCCCCACCACACGGCGTTCGCGCGCTCGGCGTCGCGCACCACCAACTTGTCGTTTGGCGACCGTCCGGTGTGGGGAACGGTTCGCACGACCAATGGGCCCAGATGCGCGACTTCGCCTTCGCCGGCGCGCACGGCGTGCTCGTAGAGCTTGCTCGTGGGGAGATCCCAAAAGACCTGTCCGTGATTCTTGATCCCGAGCGAGGCCAGGGATCCCGCTCGAGGGTCGTCGCCTGCATCCGACACGAATCGGCCTCCTGAGTTTGGTGGCGGGCGCCTGATCGGGCCCTGCGGCCGTGCGCCAAAACCGGACGAAGCTGTCGCCCGGCGCACCGATGGTACAGATTCGCGCCGCGCAGCGATGGTTGCCGGTGGATGAGACGCTGGCGACAATGCGGGGCGGCGCGTTCAACGGGAGCCCGTGCATGCCGATTCCACTGAGTCAGGTCGACGGGATGCCCGTGTCCTCCTCCTACTTTCCGCGTCCACCCGCCCGCTATCGGGGCATGCGCGCGCAGACGGTGCTGTTCCGCGCCGACCCGAACCGCGTGGCCAATCTGCTGCCCGAGTGCCTGACGCCGGCGCCTGACGGCGAATGCGCCGCCATCGGCGTGGACGCCCCGTGGTCGAGTCACTACGGCGCGTTTCAGGGCATCGTCGTGGCGGCTGGATGCCAGTTCGAAGGGCGCGCGGGCTACTACGTCGTCGTGCAGTACCTGAACTCTCGCGGCAGCATCCCGGCGGGCCGCGAGATCTGGGGCACGCCCAAGGTCTGGGCCGACATGCGCGTGGAGCAAGTGGAACGGGTGATGGCCACCACCGCCTCGGTTGGCGGCGTGGAGGTTGCCGCCGTGCGCTCGACGGCGCACCTGGCATGTGATCCGGCCGACTTGCCCGACCTGACGCCGATGTGGCGCCTCAAGGTGATTCCCCGCGCCGACGGCGACGGGCTGGACGTATTGCAGCTCGTATCCGGCGGCCGGCAGGCCGCCGACACGGTGGTCCACGTCAGCCGCGCGGGCGACGGGGTCGTCGAGTTCCGCCCGTCGCCGGTATTCGACGTGACGGCGCTCGAGCCGCGCGAGTTCACCGGCGCCTTCTACGTCGAGTCCGACTTCACCGAGGATTTCGGGGTCATCGATCGGGACTTTCTGAAGGAGCCCTGGGAGGGTTAGGCGGCGGGGGCAGGCCCCGACGCCAGCCATTCACCCCTTCGTCATTCCCGCCTTCGGAGACCCTTGAGTAGCTCCGCCGTCACTCCGGCGAACGCCGGAATCCGGTCCGGTCGAACCGAGAGCCCGCGCCCCCGCTAGGCCGGCTGCGTCTGTTTCAGCCAGTGATTCGCGATGGCGGCTTCCGCGATCTGGATCGAGTTTGTCGCCGCGCCCTTGCGCAGGTTGTCGGACACCACCCAGAACACCAGGCCGTTCGGATGCGACATGTCCTGGCGAATCCGGCCCACCCACGTCGTGTCGTTGCCCGCCGCGTCCGACGGCATGGGGTACTGGTCGGCCGCCAGATCGTCGACGACCTGGACTCCGGGCACGTCTTCCAGCATCGCGCGCGCCTCGTCGGCGTCGAACGGCTCGCTGAACTCGGCGTGGACGGCCGCCGCATGGGCCCGGAACACCGGCACGCGCACGCAGGTGGCCGACACGGCCAGATCGGGAATGTGCATGATCTTGCGCGACTCGGCCCAGACCTTCCACTCCTCCTTGGAGTAGCCGTCGTCGCGCGGCGAGTCGATGGACGGAATCAGGTTGGAGGCGATCAGGTGCGGGAATACATCCGGGTCGACCGCCGGCGTCTCGCCGCGGGCCTGAGCGGACGTCTGCTCGGCCAGCTCTTCCATGGCCCGCCCGCCGGCGCCCGAGACCGACTGGTAGGTGTCGGCGATGATGCGCCGCAGCGGGTTCACCGCGTGCAGCGGCGCCAGCACCTGCACGATCGGCGTCGTGGAGCAGTTGGGAATGGCCACGATGCCCTGGTGCCAGGCGATGTCCTCCGCGTTGACCTCCGGCACCACCAGCGGCACCGCGTCGTCGTAGCGAAACGCCGAGCTGTCGTCGATGGCCAGCGCGCCGGACTCTGCCACGCGCGGGGCCTCGGCGCGGCTGATGTCGCCCGACGCCGATATGAGCACGAAGTCGAGACCCTCGTACACCGCGTCCTCGAGCGCCTCGACGGTGTACGGCTTGCCGTTGAACTCGATCTGCCGCCCGCGGCTGCGCGGGCTGGCCCACAGCCGCAGCTCGCGCACCGGGAACTGGCGCTCTTCCATCACCTGCAAGAACTCGCGGCCCACGGCGCCCGTGGCGCCGATCACTCCCACCGCATATCCCGCTGACATTAGGCTTCTCCCTCGGAGCTTGTGAGCAAGTGCTCCAGGCCGATCACCAGGCCGCTTAACCCGCGCACCTGTCGAACGGCCAGCAATACGCCGGGCATGAACGACTCCCGGCTCGTCGAGTCATGGCGGATCGTGAGCGTCTGCCCCTCCCCGCCGAATATCACTTCCTGATGCGCCACCAGGCCCGGCAGTCGCACGCTGTGCACTCGCACGCCGCCGCGCACGCCGCCGCGGACGCCCTCCAGCGTGAAGGCCTCGGTGGCGGCGTCCTGGGCGGGATGCCCGCCGCGCGCGCGCACGATCAGCTCCGCCGTGCGCGCCGCCGTTCCCGAGGGCGCGTCGCGCTTCCGGTCGTGGTGCAGCTCGATCACCTCGACGCTGTCCAGGTGTGGGGCCGCCATCGCGGCCATCTGCATCATCAGCACGGCGCCGATGGCGAAGTTGGGCGCAATGAACGCCCCCATGCCCGTGGCGTCCGCGCGTTCGCGAATGGCCGCCACTTGGTCGTGCGACATCCCGGTCGTGCCGATCACCGGCGACACGCCGGCGTCCAGCGCCTCCAGCGCATGGTCCGCCGCCGCCTCGGCAACCGAGAAGTCCACCACGACCTCGGGCGATGCCGCCTCAACGGCCTTGCCGAACTCCGTGAAGAACGGCGCGCTCCCAGGCGACGGCACCCGGTTGATCCGGGCGACAAGCTCCAGGTCGTCGGCGCCCTCCACGGCCGCCACGACCGCTTGGCCCATTTGGCCGCTGGAACCAAGCACGGCTACTCGAAACATGTTTCCGCCCTAGTCGAACCTGCGACCGCCGCGCTGGGGGCGGCGCGGACGACCGCCGCCGCGTCCGCCCGGCCCGTTGCGGCGACCGCCGCCGCGCGGCCCATCGCGTCCCGGCCGCGGCGGCGCCGTGGCCAGCGTCTCGGCGGGTGTCAGGTCTTGCAGCACCGCGCGCCGCGACAGGTTGATGCGGCCCAGGTGATCGACCTCAACCACCATCACCATGATGTCGTCCCCTTCGGACACGACGTCATTGACCGAGCCCACCGGCTCCTCGGCCAGCTCATTGATCGGAACCAAGCCTTCCTTGCCGGGCACGATCTCGACAAACGCGCCAAAGTTCATGATACGCGTCACCTTGCCCAGAACCGTGCGGCCAATCTCGACCTCGCCCGTCAGGTCCTTGATCATCTGGACGGCGCGGTCGGTACCCTCGCGGGTGGCCCCGCCGACGGTCACCGTGCCGTCCTCCTCGATGTCGATGCTGGCCCCGGTCTCGGCCTCCAGGCGGCGGATCATCTTTCCGCCCGGCCCGATCACCGCGCCGATGCTGTCCGGCGGGATCGAGATCTGCGTGATCTTGGGCGCGAACTCGCCCACGTCGTCGCGCGGTTCGGCAATGCTCACCCGCATCACATCCAGGATTTGCAGCCGCGCCTCGCGGGCCCGCTGCACCGCCGCCTCGATCATCTCGGGGGTCAGATGCTTGACCTTGATGTCGACCTGGACCGCCGTGACGCCCTCGGCCGTGCCCGCCACCTTGAAGTCCATGTCGCCGAAGTGATCCTCGGCGCCCTGGATGTCGGTGAGGGCCACGAACTTGCCGTCGTCGCCGACGATAAGGCCGATCGAGATCCCCGCGACCGGGGCCTTGAGCGGCACGCCGGCATCCATCAGGCTCAGCGTGCTGCCGCAGGTCGACGCCATCGAGGTCGACCCGTTGGACGACAGCACCTCCGACACCACGCGGATGGTGTAAGGGAAGTCTTTCAGGTCAGGCAGCACCGGCGCGATGGCGCGCTCGGCCAGCGCGCCGTGGCCAACCTCGCGGCGCTTCGGCGATCCCAGCCGTCCGGTTTCGCCGCTGGCATACGGCGGCATGTTGTAGTGGTGGATGTAGCGCTTGGGCTGGGCCATGGCTTCCAGGTCCGTGAGCCCGATGCGCTGCACGTCGCGCGGCGTGCCGAGCGTGGTCACCGCCAGCACCTGGGTCTCGCCGCGCTGAAACAGGCCGGTGCCGTGAATGCGCGGCAGCACGCCCACCCGCGCCGAGAGCTTGCGCAGCGCGGATTCGTCGCGTCCGTCCGGGCGAATCCCCTCATTGAGGATCAGCGCGCGCACCGCCTCTGCCTCCACGTCGTGCAAGGCGTCGTCGATCCTCGCGGCATCGTGGTCGTCGCCAAGCTCGGTCTCGGCGTCCGCGGCGACCGCCCCGAGCAGCGCCTTGCGCTCCGCGCGATCCATCACCCGCGCCGCGTCCTGAATCCTGGACCCGTAGCGCTCGCTGACCGCTTCGATCAGCTCGTCGGCGGGCTTGATGATGTCCACGTCACGCGCCGGCTTGCCGGCCAGGTCCTTCAGTTGCAGCTGGATGTCGACCAGGCCCTGGAGCTGCTCTTGGCCCCAGTTGATCGCGCGCACCACGGTGTCGTCGGGCACCACCTGGGCCCCGGCCTCGAGCATCACCACGCCGTCGCGCGTGCCGGCCACGACCAGGTCGAGCTCCGGCTCACCGCCCTCGGGGTCGATGGGCGCGTTGGCCACCAGCTCGTCACCGTCCAGACCTACCCGCAGGGCGCCCACGGGTCCTTCGTAAGGCAGCCCGGTGAGCATCAACGCGGCCGAGGCGGCCACGATGCCCATCACGTCGGGCTCGTTCTCCCCGTCGTGCGTCAGCAGCGTCAGGACGATCTGCGTGTCATTGCGCATCCCATCGGGGAACAGCGGCCGAATGCAGCGGTCCGCGAGGCGGCCGGCAAGGATTCCCGACAGCGGCGGACGGCCCTCGCGGCGCAGCACGCTGCCGGGAATGCGGCCGATCGAATAGGCCCGCTCCTCGAACTCGACTTGGAGCGGAAAGAAATCCAGCCCCTGGCGGGGGCTGGAGCAGACCACCGTCGCCAGCAGCGTCGTGTCGCCGTAGCGCGCCACGACCGCGCCGTCCGCCTGACCGGCCAACTCGCCGGTCTCCAGGCTGAAGGTTCGCCCTCCCAGCTCGGTTTCAACTCTGTGCATATCGCACGTCTCCCGGGCGGGCCGGCGGAACAAGCGAAGAAAGGAGGGGGCAACCGGAGTTGCCGGCTCGTTTCTTAGCTCGTCCGCGAAATTCGACCCGCCGAACTATGCCGAAGCGAAATAGTTGAGGCCCGTCGGTGCAGCTTCGGCGATGAACCGGGGGCCAAGGACCATGAGAAAGGGATTTCCGGAGCGGCGCGCCGTCGGCAACTCGAGCCGGCGACTATTGGCGCACCCGCAAACCAAGGGTGGTGATCACCTCGCGATAAGTCTCGGGCTGTGTGCGCCGCAGGTATTTCAGCAAGCGGCTCCGCCGCCCGACCATGCGCAGCAGACCGTAGCGCGTGTGCTTGTCGCCGCGGTGCTGCTTCAGGTGCTCGGTGAGCTCCTCGATCCGCGCGCTCAGCCCGGCAATCTGCACCGGCGCCGAGCCCGTGTCGTCGCTGTGCAGGCGCAACGCGTCGACCTGCTCGCGTTTGGGCGAAACGAAACCCACGGTGGCTCCAGAAAAATCGCGGGCGTCCACTAGGGGCACCCGCATTGGGTATCGGGACGGAAAGTGATCCGCCCATCACTCGCCGCAGTGTACCGCACGATCAACTCCCGAAACGAGACGGCAGCGGGCGTCATTGAGTCCGTCACTCCCGCGAAGAGCCTGCCCCGTACTCAATGCCGGGCGGGAATCCATCCCCCTGGGTCAACCGTGGAGTCTCGGGCGCCCGTCGCTGCCGGGTAGCCATACGGCGCTCCGATGTCAAAGTCGCCCACACCAAGTCGCCCACGTCACCGAGCCTCCGTACTCGTCAGTCCTCGTATCAGGCGCCGTACTGCCTAGAATGCACCGGCTCCCGGTGGGCCCCTCGGTGGTGAGCCGGGAGCGCGGACACGGAGGGCGCGGCATTGAGCATTGCTCAGGCGGTGATGCTCTGCCTTCTGGACGCCGCCGGCTCGGCCACGGCTCTCCGCTCGGTTGCGGTGAAGCTGGTTCGCTAGGATGCAGCCTTCCGAGCTCCCACCGAGTTTCGTCCATGGCTCGCGCAGATAGCCCCGAGGCGTTCCCCGGCACTGACGGCTGCGGCTCTTCGCGCACCGCGCGCAGGCTTGCGCAAGCACGGCGAAGACTTCAGGTCTTCACCATGCTGCTGTTGCTCCCCTGGTTGGCCCTGCTGGGATGGTTGACGAGTGTCGGATGGTTCATCACCGACGACGCCTTCATCAGCTTTCGCTATGTCCGCAACCTCCTCG
>JAPOVQ010000022.1 GCA_026708035.1 Chloroflexota bacterium
CCGCCGCCTTGTGAACCTGGAGCATCAGACTTCCAACCAATCCCTGCCCCAGGATCACGATGGCATCCCGGGGTTGCACGCGCTCGATCTCGACCCAGGTCGCCGCGGCGGCGGCCAGGATCCAGTAGGCGGCCGTCTCGAATGACATGCCGTCGGGAATCGGGAACACGTCCGGTTGATCGTCCGGCGCAGCCGGCGGACTGACCACCACGTAGTCGGCATGCGGCTGGCGGGCGACCACGCGTCGGCCGAGCCAGTGGCGCGCGACGCCGGGTCCAAGCGCGTCCACGACGCCCGCGAGGGAATAGCCCAATGGCACCGGCTGCCCGGCGGCTTCCTCGGGCGAGTAGCGCTTGTCGTGGGGACCGATCGTGAGCCGCCCCGTTTCCGAGCCGCGGCTGATGAGGCTCCGCACGGCCCTCACGCGTACCTGCCCCGGACCCGCCTCGGGAATCGGAACCTCGGCAAGCGCGACCGTCGTGGCCCCGACGGGCTTCACCACCTGCCGCATGTTGCAAGCCTTTCGCGCGGGTCCTTCGCGGGAGTCGATCACCGCGGGGACACGATTCTATCGACGACGAATGGCGGTGTTTGGGCTCCTAATGCCGTTCGACAAGGAGACGGCGTGTGGCATTCGGCCTGGAAGTCGCGAGCGTCGTTCCTACTGGCCGGACCATGCGAATCTCCAAGCGCGGACAAATCACGATTCCCAAGCCCCTTCGGAATCGCCATGGGCTGCACCCCGGGACAGTGGTTGAGGTCGTTCCGACCGAGAACAGTCTGCTGATCGGGAAGGACACGGCCGCGCAGCACCCGGTGGATCGCGTGTACGGAATCCTGGGTGGGACTGGCTTCGACGTGGACGAGTACATCAAGGAAATCCGAGGCTGATGACCGACGCCGACGCTTGCCTCACCCGCGACCGCCAGCTTTAGGCGACCTACATTCCCGGGTTGCAGAACGCCGGAGGACGACTGCTCATCCGTCCGACGGCGTCGCGGGCGTCCGCATGGGCGGCACGGCGCCGGGGTCCAGCGTCTCGTATTCCTGCAGGGTTTCCTGGAGGCGTTCGATCGCCTGCACGCTCACTCCCAGCGCCGTGGTGAAGGTCTGGAAGTCGAGTCCGTTCAGCGAAGTCACGACCAACTCCACGTTCTCCGCCGTCGATCCCAGCGCGGACACCAGCGTCAGGTGATAGCGCACCCAATCGTCGGGTGGATCTTTCCCGACGAGGCGATCGAAGATGCTGGACAGCCCCAGGGCCATCTCCCGAATCTCAATATTCCAGAACCCGTCGTCCATGCGCGGAGCGTTCAGCAGATCGTGGGCCTCCGGCGTGATCGCGCGAAGCGTGGTGACGATGCTGCGGAGAAATGCCAGATAGGCTTCATCGGGTGCGAGCGTGGGCACGGCGGTCGGCTCGGGCGGCGCCGTCGGCGTGGGCGTGGCTATGGGAACGGGCTCGGGTGTGGGCGTCGCCGGTTCGTCGCCGCCGATGTCGCATGCCGTCACGACGATCGCGGCTGTGGCGATGACCAGGGCGGCCAAAATAAGCTGTGGCGGTGTCTTCAAGGCTCCTTGACCAGCCGATCTCAAGCGCCGGATGACCCTCACCCTAACCCTCTCCCTCGGGGAGAGGGAATCGGGCCCATTCTCAAGGCTCTACTTCGCAGGCGACGCAAGTGCCTTCCTGTTGGGCGGCAGTAGCGTGACCTGCGTGGATTCAGCGGGCGCTCCTGGCCGTGAGCGTTCGGCAAGGTCCGAGTCACGGCGCCATTGTCACCCATCGAGCCGCGCGTCGCCGTGTCGGCGGCCGGGCGTCGTTCGGAGCCACGATTAGCCGGTGCTTAACACGACCGTGTGACGGCCGGGGCCGACGGCGACCTCGACCGTCGAGCCCGTGTCCGGCGTTTCCAGGTGCTGTCCGTTGTGCGCGAGCACACAGGGTGCGTCGCTGGCGCGGTCCAGCACGACGTCCGCCGTGTGGCCGTCGGGCAGTTCGACCGTCACCTGCGTGGCGCCGGCGCGGCGGCGCCACGCCACCTGCACGTCGCCGCCCGGAACGGGAAACGTCCCGCGCGCCCAGGCGAGGTTTCCCGTGCGAGGATGCACCCGCAGGTGCGACATGCCCGGCGCGGCGGCGCGCACGCCGAGGACGCGGGTCGAGAGCACCCAGCCCACGTAGACGCCGCCCGAGTGCACCAGGCTGCGCACGCCCGCCGGTCGGACTTTGTGGGCAGTGTGCCGGAGCTCGAAGTCCGCATCGGTCTTGATCGCCGAGCCGGCGGTGAACGGGTCCCAGCCTTCCCACAGCGTCGGGTTTTCGTGGGCCGACATCATCCAGTCGTAGCGGTTGTGTATGATCCGCAGCGCCTCGGTCCCGAAGCCCCGCGCGAGCATGCCTTCGAGCACGTAGGGGTACCAGAGCGGCGACGCCTCAAACAACTCCGTGCCGCGCCCGGCCAGGCTCTCGCACATCCGCTCCGCCTGCTCATCGGTCGCGATGCCGTATAGCAGCGCGAACCCTTGCGCCAGCTCGCCGGTCACGCCCGTGAGTTCGCCGCGGTGGTGGGAGTCCTCGAACACGCCGAGATCGGGATTCCAGAAATGCTCCCGCAGCGTGGCGCGCACCTCATCCGCGATGCCCTGCCAGCGAGCCCGATCGTCCTCGCGCCCCATCTGGGCGGCGAGCCAGGCGCCGTCTTCCAACGAATTGACATAAAGCGCATTGGTGCTGAAATTCGCGCCCCGCAGGTCAACCGGCGTCCAGTCCATCCATTGGTTCTCGGGAATGTCGCGCAGGAGGCCCATGTCGCCGCGATACGGCTCGAACCAGTCGTTCAGCCGCCGCACGCTCGGGTAGGTCTGCTCCAGGAGCGCGCGCCGTCCGATGTACTCGTAGTGCTCGCGGATGCGCGTGGACCACTGCAGCAGAAACTGCGGGTGGCAATGGTTCGTCGGGTTGTCCCGCGGAAACACCATTTGCAGCCTGCCGTCGCCGCGATCGGTGGTGATGAACTGCCGCAGGAACCGGTCGTGGAGCGCGATGTCGCCGTAGGCCATCAAGGCCCCGTGCATCCCGTGGCTGCCGTCACCGGTGTTCCACGGAATCCGCTCGCGGTAGGCGTCGCACACGATCGTGTCCTCGAGGTGCAGATCGGTGGTGTCGACGCAGGCCTGCCACAGGGTGGTGAGCACCGGATCGGGGCACTCGAAGCTGCCGCGCAGCGGAGCGGGATAGGCGTATTCGTTGAGAGAGATCGAGCGGATGCGCACCGGGCTGTAGGTGCTGCGGATGGCGATGAAGAGGTAGCGGAACTGCTTGTATTCCGCGGCTTCCCAGCTCTGGTCGCCGTCGCGCGTGATGTAGCGGTCGGCGTAGGACAGCGCGCCGGGGATGCGGTCGTTGATGAGCTGTTGCCCGTAGGTCAGGTCCAGGATGGCGCCGGCCTCAGCCTCCAGCCGCACGCGCGGGAACCCGAACACCTGGCGCCCGAAGTCGAGGATCACGTAGGGCGCGCGGATGCCCTTGCGGGGCACGAACACGCCCTGGAACTGCGCCGAGTCCGGACCGTCGTCCAGCAGCGCATCGACGTTCTCCGCCCTTGCGTGCTCCAGTGGGAAGTGCAGCCCCTCCAGGATCAGTTGGTAAATGTCCGATTGCCGTGCGTTTGCCATGTCGATCAGCTCGCCCACCAGCGACACGCGTGCGGGCGGCACATCGGTTTCGCGCATCAGGGGAATGTCGCGAGCTTCCAGCAGGTGCCATGGCTTTTCGGACAGCGGCACCAGCCAGGGGCGCGTCCACTCGCTGTCGTCGAACTCGACCCCGGTCCAGTCGGGAATGTCCGCCGCGGCGTTGTAGATCTCGTTCGACCCGATCATTCCGCAGTTGACCAGTGGGGTTCTCCTATCCCAGGCCGGCGAGGGCAGCAGCCGCCAGCCGGGACCGGTGCCGCAGACGTGCGTGGCGCCGCCTTCGTCGGTGACCTCGATTTGCGCCCACAGCCCGGCGCGCTCGCCCACGGTGAAGCTGTTGCCGCTCATGCTGTTCCAGCCCTCGCCCTGCACGGGCTGGCCGAAGTGATAGGCCCGCACGGCGATGACGTTGCGGCCCGGACGCAGCGCGGCGGCGACGTCGTAGGTGTCGTAGGTCTTGAATCGGGGATCGCTGCGGGCCGGACCCCGGCCCACGTAGGCGCCGTTGAGATACAGCATGTAGCGGTCCGACGCCGTCACGTGCAGTTTTGCGGCCGCCGGCGCGCCGTCCACGTCGACCGTCCCGCGAGCGTAGAGATAGAAGTTGTAGGGCTTGGCTTCGCCCTCGATCCAGATCCACTGCGCGACGGCTCGCCGGGAGGGTGTCTGTGCGCCCTGCATCACTTGCGTCATTGGCCTGCTCTCATGCAACGAGGGGCCGGTTGCCATCGTGAGTACCAGAACCGGCCCGTGACTGCAACGAGGCATGCCGCCGCGCGTACCATGACCCTCGGCGTTGAAGCGGTGGAGCGAATGTCATGGCGACCTACCGGGCAGGGCTCATCGGTCTGGGATGGATGGGCTGGCTGTACGACGTTGCGACGCGACAGCAGGCAAACTACGGGCGCGCCGGGCGCGACACGCCCATGCCGCCGCTGCGGCCCGACCGCGACCCGCCGCCCACGGCGCACCCGGGCCGGGAAGGCCTGCCGAGCGGCTTCGCCGACTCGCTGGTGCTGCACCCGGCGACGGAGCTTGTTGCCGCGTGCGAGCTCTCGGTTCCGCGTCGAGAGGCGTTTGGTGAGCGCTACGCGGGCGTGGCCCTCTACGACGATTACCGAGAGATGATTTCCCGTGAGCGCCTGGACATCGTGGGTGTTCCCTCGAATGCCGCACTCAGGCCCGAGGCCACCCGCGCGGCGGTTGAGC
Source organism: Chloroflexota bacterium (assembly GCA_026708035.1). Taxonomy (NCBI): domain Bacteria; kingdom Bacillati; phylum Chloroflexota; species Chloroflexota bacterium. The sequence continues at coordinate 4,909 of JAPOVQ010000022.1, forward strand.
ACGGCGCCAAGGGCGTGATTACGGAGAAGCCCATGGCGCCAACCCTCGAGGGCGCCGACGCCATGGTCGATGTCTGCGCGGCGGCGGGCGTTCCGCTCGTGGTCGGCGCGGTCAGCATGAACCACCCGGCCGTTGCCAATGCGCGCCGCTTGCTGGACGAGGGCGCCATAGGCGACCTGCTGAGCCTGGATACGAACTTGGTGATGGCGCAGCACAACTCGTGGAACTACCTGCTCGACTCACCCGGCGAATGGGTGATCGGCATCTCGGACGATGACGACCGCGTCGCGGAGGGGCGCGAGTTCAAGGGCGCCGGATTCATCCGCCTGCAAAACGGCCTGCCCGTCTGCCTGCGTCCCGGCGCGCCGTGGGTGCGAATCACCGGCGAAACCGGCGAGCTGACGTTCGATTGGCAAGAGCTGCGCCTGTGGCAAGACGTGGAGACCATTTCCGGCACGCAGCGCGTCGAGGTGCCGTTCCCCGAGCCACGCTTGGCCGGCAACTGGTCGGTGATCTACGGCATCGACGACCTGATCACGTGCATGGAGAACGGCGGCGAGCCGCGCGCCAGCGGGCGTCGCGTGCGCGACGCGATGGAGATCGAGATCGCCCTCAACGAGTCGCATCGCCGCGGCAACGTGCGCGTTGACCTGCCGCTATCCGACCGCAGCCTGGGGTTGGTCTACGACCCGTTTCGGTAGCCGCGGCACCCCTCACGTCATTCCGAAACGAAGTGAGGAATCAAAGGACGTTGGCGCGCGCTCCGCGCCCCTTAGATTCCTCGCCTGCGCTCGGAATGAAACTGTGAGGGCGGCGTCTCGGCCTAGCGCTGCTGGACGGCGGCCGGCAGCAGGCTGAGCTCGGGGACGTAGGCCCTCTCCGGCAGCGTGCTCACGAAAACGACGGCGCGGGCCACGTCTTCCGGCTGGAGCGCCTGGGCCACGATATCGGGCGGTGTCGGTGTGGGCCGTTGGTTCAGCAGCGGCGTGTCCGTGAGCCCCGGGTAGATGACCGTGGCCCGCACGCCGTTTTCCGCCTCTTCCTGCATCATGCCGAGGGTGAAGCCCGCTTCGCCGCTCTTGGCCGCCTGGTAGGCCACGCCCGACGCGTCGGGCATGATCGCGGCGGCGGACGAGATGACCACCAGCCGTCCGCGCGACGCCCGCAGCGCCGGCAGCGCCGCCTGCGCCACGTCGTAGAGCCCCCAAAGGTTGACGCGCTGCATGGCCTCCCAGTCGTCGCCGCTCAGCTCGTCGAGCCGGCGCTTGGGGATGTTCCAGCCGGCGGCGTACACCAGCACGTCGATTCCACCCAGGCCGTCGACGACCGCCTGCACCGCCCGTCGCGCCGCGGCGCCGTCGGTAAGGTCCACGGGTTCTACGTGGGCGCGGCGGCCAGACGCGCGAATCTCCGCCGCCACGGCGTCCAGCTCGGCCTCGCGTCGCGCCAGCACGGCGACGTCCATGCCCTCGGAAGCCAGGGCCAGCGCCGACGCGCGGCCCATACCGCTGCTGGCGCCAAACACCGCCGCCACGCGGGGCGAACTCACGACGCCGCCCCTTCGCCGGCTTGCTGCAGCGCCGCCCAGCGTGACCTGATGAACTGCAAGTCCTGTTCCGCTCCCCGCGCGCGAATGGCGTCGGCGTCCGCCGAATGGTCCTTGCCGCCCACCGTCGCAATCACGTCTTGCCGCGAGGTGTATTCCGTGTGCACCGACAGCGGACCGTCGAAGTCTCGTTCGGCCAGCAACTCCAGTACGCGCCCCCACGGCGCCGCGCCTTCTCCCACGTACACGAAAGCCGGACCATAGGCCGCCGGGGCGTCGGGCCGGGAGTCCGGGAGGTGGCAGGCGTCCTTGGCGGCGACGGCGGCCAGGTACTCGTCGCACATGGCGAACGCCATGTCGATGTCCTCGCCGTCCACCGCCAGGTGCCCCGGGTCGATGTACGCGCCGACGTGGGCAGGGTCGCGACCTTGGAGCAGGTGCATCAGGCCGGCGCAGTTGGATCCCAGGACCGCGCCGCTGTGCGTGTGATGGAGAGACTTGACGCCGGTGCGCGCGCTCAGCGCCTCGAAGCCTTCCAGCTGCCGTCGCCCGTGGTCCACGGCATCCCAATAGTCCATGCCCGGCTTGAAGATGAAGTAGCCCGTCTTGATCACCTGCACGCCCGCTTCCGCCGCCGCCTCGTAGATTGCGATCGCATCCGCATGCGTCGGGTCGTTGAAGTCCGTCGGCATGGTGATCATGGGGCATGAGAGGCCGAGCGTTTCCCACACTCGCGCGGCGGGCGGCAGGGTCGTGCGCACGTTGTCCGGATTGATCGGATAGCCGGGTCGCACGGTCAGATCCAGCCCGTCGTAGCCCAGGTCCGCGACGTACTCACCCAACGCCTGCGGTTCGAGCGTCTCGAAAAACTTGGTGAACAGGATGATTTGCATCGTGCGTGCCGCGCCTCCGCCGGGACCGCTGGGTGCGCGCCTATCATGCCAGCGCAGGGCGAACGCCACCGGGGAGTTGCTCGATGTCCGCGCCGCGGGTGCTGGTAACGGTTGAGCGACTGCTGCTCGGGCGCATTGCCACGCCTGAAGCGCTTGCGCGGCTAGAGCGCCTGGCCGAATCAGTGACCTTAAACGACGGCGACCAGGCCTGGGATGCCGCGGCGGTGCGCGAGCGCATCGGCGGCGTGACGGCCGTGCTGGCCTCGTGGGGCTCGTGCACCTACGACGAGCAGCTTCTGGACGCCGCGCCGGATCTGGAGATCATCTGCTACGCGGCCGGCACGATCCGCGGCGTGGCGCCGCCGGCGGTCTTCGAGCGCGGCGTGCGCGTCACCCATGCCGCCGACTTCATTGCCAGCGGCGTCGCTGAGCACACGCTGACCGCGGTGCTGGCGCTGCTGCGTCGAACCGGCGACTTCGACGCCGCCATGCGCGCCGGCCGCTGGCGCGACATCGGCCCGACGGTGGACCGAGAGCTGTATGGCAAGCGGTACGGCATCGTCGGCGCAAGCAAGGTGGGGCGGCGTCTGATCCCACTGCTGCGACCATTTGAGGTCGAGATCGTCGTCGCCGATCCCTATCTCACGGAGTGTGACGCCCAGCGGCTGGGCGTGCGCAAGCTGGAGCTGCGGGATCTGATGCGCACCAGCGACGTGATCAGCATTCACGCGCCCGTGCTACCGGAAACCCATCACATGATCGGCGCGGAGATGCTGGCGCTGATCAAGGATGACGCCGTGTTGGTCAACAACGCGCGCTCCGCCCTGATCGACACCGACGCCCTGGTGGCCGAGCTGGCGAAGGAGCGGTTTGATTGCGCCCTGGACGTCTTCGATGAGGAGCCGCTGCCGCCCGATCACCCGCTGCTGGGGATGCGGCGGGTGCTGCTTACGCCCCACGTCGCCGGACTGACTCCCGAGCGGCGCTCCCGCCTGACCGACGCCATGCTCGACGAGCTGGAGCGGCACGCAAACGGCCTGCCGCTGCGTCAGGAGGTCACCGTCGATCAGCTCACAAGCATGGCTTAGTCTCGCTGCGGCCCCGCGTATACTTGCGGCGTCGAGGATCCGCCGGGCCCCGAGAGGCAGCGCCGACAAGCTCCCAATGTCCCCCCAGGGTGGAGGAATAGGGCCGACCGCCCAGCTGGATGAGGCGTCGAGCCTGCGCGCCTATCTGAGTGAGATTCGCCGGTTTCCCCGCCTCACCGCGCGAGAGGAAGTGGAGCTGGCGCAGCGCATCGAGCGCAACGAGCCGGGGGCCCGGCAGCAGATGATTACCGCCAATTTGCGCTTGGTGGTGGCGGTGGCGCGACGCTTCGCCGACGGACGCGCCCCGTTGCTCGATCTCATTCAAGAGGGCAACACCGGTCTCATGCGCGCCGTGGAGCGCTTCGACTGGCGGCACGGCTTCAGGTTCAGCAGCTTTGCCATGCAGTGGGTGCAGCAACCCATCGCGCGAGCGGCGGCCGAGGCCGACCTGCCGCTGCGACTGCCCGACTACGTGCACCGCAAGCTGGCGACCTCTCGGCGGATCTGGGACGAGCTGTGCGCCGAGATGCACCGCGATCCCGAGGACGGAGAAGTGGCGCGCCGAGTGGGTCTGCCAACGGCCGAGCTGGCGCGACTGCGCCGGTTCGCGGGGCGCACGATCTCCCTCGACACCGCGGCAGTCGACGATGACGCGTCGCCGACGCCGCCTGACGCGGAGTCGACACCGCAGCCGTTCGACGAGTTGCGGGCGAGGTTTCTTTGCGCCGACCTGAACCGCGCCTTGGCCACGCTGGACGTGCGCGAGCGCACGATCCTGCGTCTGCGATTCGGTCTGGGAGGACGCGAGCCGCTGCGCCTGGTCGACATCGGCAACCGTCTCGGCCTCACCGCCGAGCGCATTCGCCAGCTCCAAGCCCAGGCGCTCGCCAAGCTGCGGCGCTCCAGCGCCGCGCACATTCTCGAAGGCTACGCCGCGGGGTAGCGGGCGTTCACGCCGCTCCTCCCGGATATGGACGAGGGGTCGGTCTCGCGAGGTTGATCAACTCCAGGCGACAGGCTGCCAAGATCCGCCGACGGCCGGATGCGTCCGGGGCTTGCCATATCACCATATAGGCGGTATGGTTTGCCATATCGCCACCACGCGCGGTAGACCATATGAAGACCACGCTGAATCTCGACGACACGGTGATGCGCCGTCTGCGCGAAGAGGCCGCGCGGCGCGGCACCACCATGACGGCCCTGGTTGAGGCCGGCATCATGCGCGTGCTCGAACCAGAGCCGCCGTATGTCACGAAGCGGGATGCGCTGCCGGAGCTGCCGCGCTGGAACAGCGGCGGCGCGCTGGTCGACGTCGCCAACCGCGACGAGCTATATGCGGCGATGGACGAGGACTGAGTGCTCGCCGTAGACACGAACGTCCTTGTCTACGCGGCCGACGAAGATGCCGAGGCGCACGCGGCCTGCCGGCAGCACCTGAACCAGTGGCGAGTTGACCCTACGCCAACCTTTCTCACGTGGAACGTCTGCTACGAGTTCCTGCGGGTCAGCACGCACACGCGCGTGCTTCGCTCACCGTGGCGCCCGAGTGACGCGTGGCGATTCCTCAACGTCGTGCTGGACTCGCCGGGCTTCGCGTTGCTGCGGCCAACCGACCGTCACCAGGCGGTTCTGTCGCAGACGCTGTCGGAGTTGCCGGACGTCCGCGGCAACCTGATGCACGACCTGCACACGGCGGTCGTGATGCGTGAGCACGGCGTCAGCCGCATCTGCACCCGCGACACGCATTTCCATCGATTCCCGTTTCTCGAGGTCGTGGACCCGCTGCGGTAACCGGGCGGTCGCCTGACTTAACCGGCGCGAGCTAGGGAAAGACTGCCAGCAAATCCTCGTCGGACTCGCGGCGACGGGTGAGGCGGGCCTGGCCGTTCGCGACCATTACCACGGCGGGCCGGCCGACCATGTTGTAGGTGCTGGCCATGCTCATGTGATAGGCGCCGGATGCGGGCACGGCGATGAGGTCGCCGCGGCGCAACGGCGGTAGCGCCGTGTCCCGCAGCAGCACGTCGCCGGACTCGCAGTAGCGGCCCGCGAGCGTCAGGGTTTCGTGTGGACCCTCGCCGGGTCGATTCGCCAGCAGCGCCGCGTACTTCGACTGGTAGAGCGCGGGCCGCGGGTTGTCGGCCATGCCGCCGTCCACGGAGACGTAGGTGCGGACGCCCGGAATGTGCTTGACGGTGCCCACGGCGTAGAGTGCGACGCCACTGCGCGCCACGATGGAGCGACCGGGCTCGATGAGCAGCCGCGGCGGGCGGGCCAGCCCGCGAGCTAGCACCGTCGACGTGATGGCCTGGACGATATCGGCCGGATCGGGCGGGTCGTCGTCCAGCGTGTAGCGCACGCCGCCGCCGCCGCCCGGACTCAGATCGCGCAGGTCGAGTCCGTGAGCGGTGCGCATGCGCTCGGCAAAGTCGAGCGTGATGGTGACTGTGTCGGCGTAAGGCTCGGTGTCGAATATCTGCGAGCCGATGTGGGCGTGCAGGCCCATGACGTCGAGGTTCGGCGCGCGCATCGCCCGCGCCACGGCTTCCTCGGCGGCTCCGGAGTCGAGCCCGAGTCCGAACTTGCTGTCCACGGCGCCGGTCCGGATGTAATCGTGCGTGTGCGCCTCAACGCCCGGCGTGAGCCGCAAGAGCACCTGAGCCGTCAGGCCGCGTCGCCGCGCCAACTCGTCGATAATCTCGATCTCCTCCAGCGCGTCCACGACGATGCGCCCGACGCCAAGCTCCAGCGCCAGGTCAATCTCGCGCGGCAGCTTGTTGTTGCCGTGCAGCACTACGCGATCCAACGGCATCCCGGCGGCCTGCGCCACGCGGACCTCGCCGGAAGAGACGGCGTCCATGCCCAGGCCTTCGGAGGCCGCCACTTGCAACAGCGTCGGATCGACGTAGGCCTTGCCGGCGTAGAGCACCAGCGCATTCGGATAGCTATCCGCCAGCGCGCGGATATAGCCCCGGCACGCCGCCCGCAGCGTCGCCTCGTCGTAAATGTAGAGCGGAGTGCCGAACTCTTCCGCCAACTCCTCGCAACTCGCGCCGCCAAGGACCAGCGCACCGGCGTCGTCGCGAAGCGTGCCAACGGGAAACACCTGGTCGAGCAGGTCCTGCTCGGGCGGCCGGCTCATCAGCCCCCCGGAGCGAGCGCGCTGCGGGTCACGTGGCCTTCGTCCTGGCGCTCGAACGCCTCGTTGATTTCGTGCAAGGGATACGTGTGCGAGAGCACCCGGTCGAACGGCAGCTTGTCGACGTTGTGGGATACGAAGTCCAACGCCTGCTTCAGGTCCCGCCAACGGTAGTGAGCCACGCCTAGCACCGTGATGCTCTTGAAGACGATGGTCGAGGGATCGAAGCTCGCGGTGTGCCCGACGCAGACGTTGCCGATTTCGACGTACCGCCCGCCGGGTGCGGTCATGGCGACGCCCTCCGCAAACACGGCGGGATGGCCCACCAACTCCATCGTCACGTCAGCGCCGAGACCGTCGGTGAGTTCCTGGACCCGCGCCACGCGCGCCTCGGGGGTCTCGAATTCGCGCATGTCGACCGTCTCGTCGGCGCCGAACGCCTTTGCCAGCTCAAGCCGCTCCGGCACGCCGTCGATCACGATCACGCGCGCCGCGCCGCGCGCCTGGGCAACAGCCGCGGCGTAGACGCCCAGTCCCCCGGCGCCCTGGATCGCGACTGTTTCGTTTACGGTCTGCCCGGCGCGGTCGAGCCCCGAGACCACCTGGCTCAAGGCGCAGTTCACGCCCGAGATGAGGTGGTCGTCCAGGTGATCGGGCACGCGAAAGATGGCGTGCTTCGGGAACAGGTAGTAGTAGTCGGCGAACGTGCCGCGGAAGTAGGGCCACTCGTCCAGCAGCGTCATCCGGTTGGTCTGCCGCGTCGGGCAGGCGTAGGTGTGCCCCTTCATGCAGTTCGCGCAGCGCAGGCACGGGTGGAAGAACCCGAAGACCACGCGGTCGCCTTCGCGCAACGGCTGGCCGTTAGTGTCCACGGTCAATCCGGCGCCCAGCTTGGCGATCTCGCCGGTGCCCTCGTGCCCGAGCGTGCCTGGGAGGTTGAATCCGCGCGCGACCAGGTCGGTATCGCCGCGCCAGTAGTGCATGTCGGAGCCGCACACGTTGGCGAGCCGCATGCGAATCACCGCGGCGCCCGGCTCCGGGTCGGGAACCGGGAATTCTCGCAGGTCGAAGGGCTCTCGGATTCCGTTGAAGACGGCAATGGCGCCGGTTTCAGGCATGGTGGGTAGTGCTGGTTCGCTGGCCCGTTCAGACTACAGCAACGCCCGGCGCGCAGACCTCTTGTGCTCGCCGCCTCGGCCTATTCGCGTGTCGCGTCCGCCGTCCCGTACGCTGCGCCCACCGTCGCCGGCACGGCACCGCGAGGCGTCCATGGCCTGGGTCCAGATTTCATCGCGCATCTTTCGCTGGGCCGACACCTGCAACGTCTACTGCGTGACTGCCGGCGACCGCGGCCTGCTCATCGACGCTGGATCGGGCGTCGTGGTGGAACACCTCGGCGAAATCGGCGTGCGGCAGGTCGAGTGGGTGCTGCACACGCACCACCACCGCGATCAGTCCTGGGGCACGGGACGCCTCAAGGCCCACGGCGCCAAGATCGCCGTGCCCGAGCACGAGCGGCATCTCTTCGATCAGGTCGAGCTCTTCTGGCAGCACAAGCGGGTCTACGACAACTACAACGACCGCAACACGTTTTTCTCGCTGGCGGAGAGCGTCGCGGTCGACGCCGATCTCGTGGACTACGAGACGTTCACCTGGCGCGACGTTGAGCTGGAAATCATCCCGGCAAAGGGCCACACCCACGGCAGCAGCATGCTCATCGGTCAAATCGACGGCCGACGCGTCGCCTTCACCGGCGACCTGCTGAGCGCCGGCGGCGTGCTCTACCAGTACCACGCGCTCGAATACGGCTACGCCGATCAGCAGGGCGCGCTGTTCACGCTCGAGTCCCTGCAGGCGCTGCGGCGGCACGCGCCCGATCTGGCCTTGCCTTCGCACGGCGACGTGATCGAGGACCCGGTTGGAGACTGCGCGCGGCTGGAAGAGCGGCTCATGGCCCTCGCGCGCCTGGGCGCCGGGATGCGATTTCTGGGCCGCGACGGGGGACACGGGCTCGACCTCCTGCCCGATCCGAAGTTCATCCAGGTGTCGCGACATTTGCTATGGGGCGGACCGCACACCTGCTCCAACTTCTACGTGCTGCTGTCCGAGAGCGGCAAAGCGTGCTTCATCGACTACGGGCACTCGCATTTCGCGCACATGGGCGTCTCCCAGGAGCGTGAGGACGGCGACACGATGCGCTTCGTCGTGCACCACCTCGACGAACTGCGCGAGAGATACGGCGTGCGCGAGATGGATATGGTGCTGGTCACGCATATCCACGACGACCACACGGCCGGCATTCCCTACCTGGTGCGGCACGAGGGCGCGCGCGTCTGGGCGCTGGACGATGTGGCGCAGGTGCTGGAGGACCCGGCCGGCTGGTGCAGTACGCCGTGCACGATGCCGACCCCGATCCCGATCGAACGCAAGCTGCGCGACGGCGAGCGGTTTCAGTGGGAGGAATTCGAGTTCGAGGTCCACCACGCGCCGGGCCAAACGGAGTTTCACTCAGTCCTCGCCACTCACATCGATGGGCAGAAAGTGGCCTTCACCGGCGACAACATCTTCCTGGAGCTGGCGCCCGGCATCACCGGCGAGATGACCGCGCAGCTTTACCAGACCACGGTGCTGCGCAACAGCTTGCAGCTGTGGATGCATCGTCGCTGCGCGGACGTGATGGACCTGGTGCAGCCGGACCTGGTCTGTCCGGGGCATCGCGAGCTAATCCCGTGGGACTCGCGGCGCGCGGCGGAGTATCGCGACTTCATCGCCCGCAAGGAGCGCGTCGTGCGCGACCTGCTGGACGAACCCGCCGACGAGGGCGTGGACCTCTGGTGGGCGCGGCTGGTCCCATATCTGCGCCACGCCGAACCGGGCGAGTCGTGCAGCTACCGTCTGCTGCTCCGCAACAACGCGGAACGGCCGGTGCGGCTCGAAGCGCGGCTGCTGGTTCCCGACGGCTGGCGCACCAGCAATACATTCGAGTCCCTGGACTTGGAGGCCGGCGCGCGAGGCGAGCTGACGCTCACCGCCATCGCGCCGGCGCATTCAGACGTGCGCCGCATCCTCACGGCCGAGATTCGGGTGGACGGCGACACCCGCGGCCCGGTAACCGAAGCGCTGGTGATCGTGGGTGACGGCGCGCGGGAATCGGTGTAGGAGTACCTTGCGTACCCCATCCGTCATTCCGGCGAAGAGCCTGCCCCGTACTCGATACGGGGCCGGAATCCAGGCCGGTCCAATCTGGCGGCGTGCTGGATGGTTGGATTGGGGCGAGTCTCAGTCCCGCCCTTACAGGGCTTTGCGTACCCCCTCAAGCGGGGAATGTCGCGCCGGTCCGGTCCCCTCTCCCTCGATGGGAGAGGGTTAGGGTGAGGGTGATCCGGCGCATGAGCGTGGGCTGTCGACCAATCCTGCATGGGTCTCCAATCGCGGGAAGCCAGCCTTCCCAGACCTGGAGTCGCTCCGGTTGTGTCCCAACAGTCCCGCATATGACCGACTTACACCGAATCTTCTGTACGAGAAGGAGAACAACATGCGCGTGATGATGATGGGTTCCGGCGGAGTTGGCGGTTTTGTCGGCGCCGGGCTGTTCGATACCGGCCACGACGTGACGTTCGTCGCCCGCGGGGCGCACTTGGAAGCCATTCGGGAGCACGGGCTGTGCATGCTCAGCGAAGACGGATCGCGCCGATATCTGGAGGTCGACGTCGTCGAGCGGCCGGCGGATGCCGGGTCGACGTTCGATCTCATCGTGTTCGCGGTCAAGGCATACGACACGCAGTCGGCCGCTGAGCTACTGGTCCCCGCCGTCGGCGACGAGACTGCGGTGCTGACGCTGCAGAACGGCATCGACAGCGTGCCGATGCTGTCGTCCGTGCTCGGCGCGGAGCACGTGATCGGCGGAGCCACCTGGCTCACGGCCCACATTGCCGGGCCGGGAGTCATCGAATACCAGGACGCGCTGGTGCGCGCGGCCATCGGCGAGCCCGGCGGCGGCATCTCCGACCGCGTGGAGAGCATTGCCGAGGCGCTGCGCGGCTGCGGCATCGAGACCGAAGTCAGCGACGACATCACCCGGATCCTGTGGAGCAAGATCGTGCTGCTGTCGGTCCACGGCGGCATGAGCGCCGCCTGCCAGCTGCCGTTAGGCGACATCCTGTCAACCGAGGGCATGGAGGACGTCTACCGCATGATGTTCAACGAAGCGGCGTCCGTTGGGCGGGCGCTGGGCATGGACCTGCCGGAATCGACCAGCGACGACCTGGTCGCCCTGCTGCAATCCGCCCCGGCGGACAACACCACCTCGCTCCAGGTCGACTTCGGCCACCAGCGCCGCGTCGAGCTCGAGTACCTCACCGGCGCGGTGGTGCGCCGCGGCCGCGAGGCCGGCGTGCCCACCCCGGCGCTCGAGGCCATCTACCTCTCGCTCAAGGCCAAGGCGCGAGCGTTCGGGGGGATATAGGCGACCGCTGCCCTACACCATTGGGGGTGATGGCGAGTCGTCCGCGCGGGTGATCTTTCGCCGCACCCAGGTCCCGGCGCGGGCAGTTCCGTAGCCAAGTAGGGCGAAGGCGAGCACCAGGCGAGGCCCGAGAAATCGGCCCACGGCGCGGGCGCCCCGTCCAAGCGCCGGCACTCCAACACGAATGGCCCACCACAGAATGCGGCTCAGGTAGCGAGCGATGATCCCGAGCGCCCACACAACGACGGTGAGTGCACGCCAGAGACCGTGGGCGACGAGTTTTCCGGCGACGCCGATCGCGGCGAAGATCGCCCCTACTAGCCCCATCATGAGGACTGCGCCATCCCGATCACCGCCGCAGTGACGGCGACGAGCCAAATGGTACCCGTCGCCAGGGCCGCAGCCAGCTTGTCGCATCCGGGTCGAAATGCCGCGTAGTGGGCTGCTTTGAGTCCGACATTCCCGCGAAGAGCCTGCCCCGTACTCGATACGGGGCGGGAATCCACCCCGGAAGTCAATCGACGCATCGAGGCCGCCCGCCGCTGCTGGGTCACCAGGCGGCGCTCAGATGCCAAAGTCGCCCGCTCTCGTGCGACCGAACTCCCCGCCGGGCGGTGTACAATGCGACATCCCTTGGCCAGTGCCTTGGGCGTGCGCGTGGTGAGGCCGGGCACGCGCATCGGTCGTCCCGGCCTTTCGGAACGTTCAGATGCCCCGACGCGGTGATCGACTTGTCATAACGCTCGAATGCACGGACTGCGGCAGCCGTGGCTATGTGTCGAGCAAGAACCGGCGCAACGACCCGGATCGCATGGAGTTGCGCAAATTCTGCGCGCGCTGCCGCGAACATCGAAACCATCGTGAGACTCGTTAAAGAACAATCCAACCGTCCGGCCGCTCGCGGCGGCCGGACGCGACGCCGCACGGCGCCGCCGAGCCGCTTGGCGCGGCTCCCGGGCGGGGCGTTCATTCGCGACGCCTATGCCGAGTTGCGCAAGGCGCACTGGCCTACCCGCGAGCAGACCATCCGGCTGACCGGCCTGGTGGTGGCCATCAGCCTGCTCATGGCGATGCTGCTCGGGCTGGCCGACTTTGTGTTCGCTGAGCTGTTCGACGTCGTCGTGGCCTAGAAGGGGATAGACGTGGCTACATCGCCTGAACCCGCCGAGACTGTGACGACCGCCGCCCGTGACGAGGCCGGATGGTTCGTGATCAACACCTACTCGGGTTACGAGGGCAAGGTGAAGGACAACCTGGAGCACCGCGTGGTCTCCATGGACGCTTCCGACAAGATCTTCGACGTGATCGTGCCGACCGAGGAAATTGAAGAGGTCAAGCACGGCCAGCGCCGCCGCGTGAAGCGCAAGATGTATCCCGGCTACGTGCTGGTGCGCATGATGCTGGACGACGAGTCGTGGCTGGTCGTGCGCAACACACCGGGCGTGGTGAATTTTGTCGGCTCGGGCAATCGGCCGACGCGCCTGCCGCCCGAGGAAGCGGACGTGATTTTCAAGCAGATGGAGGGCGAGACCCCGCGTCCGGAGGTTCGCATCCAGGCCGGCGAGCGCGTCAAGATCATCGACGGTCCCTTCACCGACTTTTTCGGCACCGTGGACGAAGTGCTCGACGAGAAGGAGCGCTTGCGCGTGCTTGTATCCTTCTTTGGCCGCGAAACCCCGGTCGAGTTGGACTTTCTCCAGGTGGAGAAGCAGAGCGGCGGGCCGGTGGCCGGGGCCGGAGGCTAGGCTCGAAACAACATGGCGCGCAGACTCCGATCCATCGTGAAGTTGCAGCTTGCCGCCGGGCAGGCCACTCCGGCGCCGCCGGTCGGCCCCGCGCTGGGCAGCCACGGCGTCAACATCGTCGAATTCACGAAGCAGTACAACGAGCGCACCAAGGACCAGATGGGCTCGGTGATTCCCGTCGAGATCATGGTCTACGAGGACCGCTCATTCACCTTCGTCACCAAGACGCCGCCGGTGTCCGATCTCCTGCGCAAGGCCGCCGGGGTCGAGAAGGGCGCCGCCATTCCGCACGAGGAGGTGGTGGGCACCATCACCCGGCGCCAGCTGCGGGAAATCGCCGAGACGAAGATGCCGGACCTCAACGCGTACGATGTCGAGTCCGCCGAGCGTGTGATTGAAGGCACCGCCCGCAGCATGGGCGTTCTGGTGGAGGGCTAGCCATGCCGCGCCACGGCAAACGCTACCGGCAGGCGGCGGAGATGGTGGATTCGGAAGCCAGGCTCTCGATTTCCGACGCCGTCGACCAGTTGGTGCAGTTTCCGCCCGCGAAATTCGATGAGACCGTCGAGCTGCACATGCGGCTCGGCGTGGACCCCACCCATCAGGATCAACAGGTGCGCGGCACGCTGTCCCTGCCGCACGGCACGGGCCGGTCGATCCGGGTGATCGCGTTCGCCACCGGCGACGGCGCCGAGGAAGCGCGCGAAGCGGGGGCCGACGAGATTGGCACCGACGATCTCGCCAAGCGCATCCAGGGTGGATGGCTCGACTTCGAGGCGGCGGTCGCCATGCCCGACACCATGCGCATCATCGGACCCTTGGGGCGGATTCTCGGTCCGCGCGGGCTCATGCCGAACGCGCGGGCGGGCACGGTGACCAACGACGTGGGCCGCGTCGTCAAGGACCTCAAGGCCGGGCGCGTCGAGTTTCGCGTGGAGCGCTTGGCCAACGTGCACGTGCGCACCGGGAAAGTGTCGATGGGCGCCGCGGCGCTCAAAGAGAACATCGCGGCGATCGTGGACGCCATCGTCCAGGCTCGACCCGCCGCCGCCAAGGGCACCTATCTGCTCTCCGCCACGCTCACCACATCCATGGGCCCGGGAATTCCGCTGGATGTATCCCGCATTCACGAGGAGGCCGCCGCGCTGGCCGCCTGAGGCGCCCAGCACATCAGTCACAACCCTTTGCCGTCAGCCGAAGACCGCGGGTGCGAGGCATAAGCTCCCTTGGGGACGCCCGCCGAGGCGCGAATGACCACGCGAGCGGCGCGTGTCACGGTGCGCCGCCCGACGCTGCGGCACCAGGTCATTCACGGAAAGGACGTGGTCACGCATGGCCACCAAGGCCGAAAAGGTCGAGATCGTCGACGAGTTGGCGTCGGCGCTGGCGGACGCGCCGCTGAGCATTGTTGCCGGCTATAGCGAGCTCACGGTGTCGGACATGCAAGAGCTGCGCCGCCAAATGCGCGAGGCCGGCGCCAAGTTTCGCGTGGTGAAGAACTCGCTGGCGATCTTGGCGGCGCGCCAGAGTAACGCCGGGGACCTGGAGCCGTTTTTCCACGGCCAGACTGCGTTCGCGTTTAGCGGCGAGGATGTGATTGGAACCGCGCGCGCCCTGCGCGGCTTCACCGCCTCGAATCCCAAGATGGAGATTCGCGGCGGCGTGGCCGGGGGGCAGGCGCTGGACACCGATCGCATTGCGCGGCTGGCCTCGCTGTTCGGGGTCGAGCAGTTGCAATCGGAGTTGGTTTGGTCAATCGAAAGCCCGATTACCGGCCTGGTGCACACCCTGGCCGGCACGATTCACGGATTGGTTTACGCCTTGCAGGAACGCGTCGAACAACTGCAACCACACGCGGAAGGAGCGTGACGGATGGCCACGATCAGCAAGGACGACATTCTCAGCGCGATCGACTCCATGACGGTGGTGGAGCTCAGCGAACTCGTGGAGGCGCTGAAGGAGAAGTACAACGTCACCGGAGCGCCGATGGCGATGGCGGCGGCTCCCGCGGCCGATGGCGCCAACGGCGCGGCGGCCGAGGCGGAGCAGACCGAGTTCACGGTGCACCTGGAGTCTTCCGGTCAGCAGAAGATTCAGGTCATCAAGGCCGTACGCGAAATTACGGGTCTTGGCCTGCGCGAGGCCAAGGGCGTGGTCGACGCGGCGCCGGGTCCGGTGAAGGAAGGCGTCTCGAAAGACGAGGGCGACCAGATCGTCGCCAAGCTCGCCGAGGTGGGCGCCACCGCCGAGTTGCGCTAAGCCCTTCCCGGCGGCTTCGGGAGGCCGTCCATGGTTGACGCGGTTGTAGTGGCCCATGGCAGCGGCGCTCGAGCGCGCCGCTGCATCAATGCGCTGCGCCACAGCTCGCAGCCGCCAGGGCGGATTGTGCTCGTCGACACGTCGGCCGACGGCGCCGCGCTGGCGGCCATCAGCGACGCCGGGCCGTGGGTGCACCCCTTCGCGCGCCCGGACAACCCCGGCTACGGCGCGGCCGCGAACGACGGCATCGCCGCCACGGACGCGGCCTACGTGCTGGTCATGAACGACGACGTGTTCGTTGACCGCGACGCCATCGAGCACCTCGTGAGGCACGCCGAATCGGCGCCCGACGTTGCGTGCGTCGGTCCCGAATTCAGGAATGTCGACGGATCGCGTCAGGAGGGGGCGTTTCGCTTTCCCGGCGTGGCGCAAGCCGCCATTGACACCTGGCCCGCGCCGGCGTGGCTGCGGCGCGGGCGCCTGAACGGGCGCGTGGCGGCGGACGGCGTCCCCGTGGACATCGATCATCCGCTGGGCGCCTGCATGTTGCTGCGGCGACTGGCCGTGGATCTCATCGGCGGCTTCTCGCCGGACTACTGGATGTATTGCGAGGAGATCGACCTCTGCCGGCGGCTCAAGGACTACGGCTGGCGCGTGGCGCACGTGCCGGCAGCGCGGGTGTGGCACGTCGGCGGCGCCAGCACCAGCGAACAGCCGGACCGCATGCTGGCGCAGCTCTACCGGAGCCGAGTGCGCTGGTACCGCACGCACACGCCGCCGCCGGTGGCCAGGGCGGCGCTGGCGGCCATGCGCTGGGGGCTGCGAGCACGATCGGCCATGGATGAAGCCGCCGGCCGGTCGGTGACGGGCCTTGCCGGCGCGCTGGCGGCCCTCGACGAATCGTGAGCCGCCCGGCGCCGCTGAGCGCAGTCGTGATCGCCGCGGGCGAGGCGGCCAACATCGAGCCCTGCCTGCAGACGCTTGCCTGGTGCGACGAGCGCCTGGTGATGGACGCCTTCAGCGCCGACGGCACGCCGTCAGCCGCCCCGGCTGGAACTCGCGTGGTCGAACGTCGTTTCACCACGTTCGCCGCCCAACGGCAGGACGCCCTGGCCCGCGCCGCCTACGACTGGGTGTTCTTCGTCGACGCCGACGAGCGCGTGTCCGACACGCTGGCCGCGGAAGTGCGCGGCCGCGCGGGACGCGAGGCACATGCGGCCTATGACGTGCCGCGTCTGAATCGAATCTTTGGCCACTGGATGCGCGGCAGCGGCTGGGCGCCCGACCATCAATTGCGGGTGATGGACCGTCGGCGCGTGAGCTACCCGGTCGAGCGCGCGGTGCATGAAGTGCCCGACGTCGACGGCAGCATCGGGGTGATCGAGGCGCCGCTGGTCCACCACAGCTATCGCACGATCCGAGAGTTTCGCCGCCGGCAGCGGCGCTACGCGCGGATGGAGGCAAACAGCCTGTACCGGGCTGGCGTGCGACGCCGACGCACCGCAGTCGTGGCGCAACCCTTGCGTGAAATCCGGCGTCGGCTGGTCGAATACAACGGATACCGCGACGGCTGGGTGGGCGTGCAACTGGCGCTGCTGATGGCCGAGTACGAGTGGCGCCTGCAGCGCGGACTGGCCCGGCGCTGGCGTCGCGGCGCCGCGTCGGGTTGAACCACGCCATGCGGGTGTCCGCGGTTGTGGTGACGCACCAATCGGCGGGTCACATCGGCGCATGTCTCGAGGCGCTGCAGGCTGAGGGTGATGGCGAGCTCGAAATCATCGTGGTCGACAATCGGTCAAGCGATGGCACCGCCGAGAAGGTGCGCGAGCAATTCCCGGCTGTGACGCTGCACGTCACCCACCGGAATGTCGGCTACGGCGCCGCCGCGAATATCGGCATCGGTCTCGCCGGCGGCGATCCCATCCTGGTCCTCAATGCCGACGCGATCGTCGAGCGCGGGACGATCGCGGCCGTCCGAGCCCGGCTCGACGCCGACTCCAGCCTTGGGTGCGTGAGTCCGATCCACGTGGGCGCCGACAACGGGAACAAGTCCCCGGCCCGCGCGTTTCCTTCCATCGGCGCCGCGATTGCGGACGGCACCATGCTGGAACGATGGCTGCGAAGATCGGCCGTGTTGCGGTCCTACTATCGCGACGCCGCCCCGCTCGACGCGCCCCCGGATTGGCTCGACGGCGCCTGTCTCGCGTTCCGCGCCCGAGCCTTGCGCGACGTAGGCGGATTCGACGCGGGGTATTTCATGTATTCCGAGGAGCTCGATCTGCACCGGGCGCTGCGGTCGGCTGGATGGACCTGCGCCGTCGAGGAATCCGCGCGGGTGCGGCATGTGGGCAGCGCGTCGGCGGGACGCGATCTTGTGGCCCGTGAGCGCAATTTCTTCCGGAGTCGCTATCGGTTCGCGGGCAAGATGTGGGGGCGCCCCTTCGCCGTGTTTCTGCGCCTATTCGTGGCCCTCGTCAATCTTCTGAGGCTGGCCGAGCAGCTCATGCGGTTGCTGCTGCGTCGCGGTGCGCCTTCGCCTCGCGTGGAGGCCCGGCGCATCGCGCGCGTCACGCTGTGGCAGTGGTTCGGCTGGCGCCGCTAGTGCCAGTGCCCGCCGACGCCATCGCGCCGAGGAGCCGACGCTAGTGCCCGCGCCGACGCGCCGGATTCTGTTCGTCACTGCTGAGTTTCCGCCGCGCCGCGGCGGGATTGCCGATCATGTGATCCGCTTGCGCTCGTCGCTCGAGGATTTGGGCGCGCGCACCTATGTGGCCACCGAGGCCGTGTCGCGGGACAGTCCCGTCGATCGCGTCTATCGCCTGGCGCCATGTCCCTGGCTCCGCCAGATCGTCACCGTTCTTCGGCTGGTGCGGCGATTCCGGAACGACATCGTGCATATTCAATACCAGGCCGGGGCCTTTGACTCGGCACTGCAAGCGCCACTCATGCCCTGGGCGCTGCGTCTGATGGGCTTTAGCGGCCTGGTCGTCGTCACGTTTCACGACCTGGCAGAGCCGTTTGTCTTTCCCCGCGCCGGCCCATTGCGCCGACGGGCCGTGGATCTACTGCGCGGCTGGGCAGACGTTTGCATTTACGTCGATGCCCTCGATCGCGCGCGCGTCAGCGCCCGTATACCGGGCGAGTGGCGTCGATCCCAGTTCATTCCGGCTGGGCCGACCATCGAGCCTCCCCCGTCGCTGGGAACGCGTGAGGAGGCTCGCCGCGACCTGGGCTTGCCGGCGGACGCCTTTCTCGTCGGATTCTTTGGCTTTCGGCAGGCGGGAAAGGGGCTGGAGACGCTGGCGGCCGCGATGCAAAGCCCGACCCTGGCGAACTGCGGCGCGCGGCTCGCGCTGATCGGAGGCGCGGGTCCGGATGTCAGCACGCGGCGAGCGGCAGCCCTGGTGCCACCGTCCACGTTCGCCGGCGTGAACGTGCTGGAGCCGGGGTACCTGGAGGCCTCCGAAATCTCGCGCTGGTTGCGCGCCTGCGACGTTGCGGCTCTGCCTTATGACGATGGGCTTTCGACGCGCCGCGGATCGTTCATGGTGGCGGCCGCTCATGGCCTGCCCGTGGTGACGACGACTCCCGTGCGGCCCGACCTGCTGGATGTGCGCCCCGGCGAGGTGGCGTTCACGCCGGTGCGCGATCCCGAGTCGCTGGCGGCGGCGTTGGTTCGTGTTCGCGACGACCCCGAGTACCGATCGACGCTCGAGGCGGGATCGCGCGCCGTGGCCCGCCGCTACTCCTGGCGCCGCATCGCACGTCAGACGCTCGATGCCTACGGCGGGTAGCGTCGGCTTGGCTGCCGCGGCCTCGACCTGGAGGCGGCGAATGGCGCCCCTAGTGACGCCGGAGCGCGCGGTGCTGATGCTCGTGGTATTGGGGGCGGGCCTGCGCCTGTGGAACCTGGACGGGCTGGGCGACTTCGACTTCGACGAGGTTGCCGCCATCTGGTACGCGCGTGCCGGCTTGCTCGATATCGTGGCCGATCTGGCCGCGGCGCCGTTTGAGCATCCCCCGCTCTACTACCTGGCGCTGCACGTGTGGATCGGGTGGTTTGGCGAGTCCGAGCCGATCGCGCGGGCTCTTTCGATCCCGTTCGGGCTGCTGCTGATCCCCGCGACCTACCGCCTGGCCCGTTGCTATGCCGCAGCTTGGCCCGCGGTCGTCGCCGCCGTGGTCGTCACCACGTCACCGCTGCTGGTGTTCTTCAGCCGCGAAGCGCGGATGTATGCGCCCGCGGCCCTCTTCGCCGTGCTATCGCTCTGGCTGTTCGAGCGTGCCATGCGCTCCGGACGGCGGCGCGATTGGCTGGGGCTGGCCGCCTGCGTCGCGGCGGGCAGCTACTTCGACTTCACCGTGGCGATCGCGGTTGCCGCCATGGTGCTGGCCTTGCCCTGGCATTGGCGGCGTCGCCGGCGCCGCGTGCTGGTGTTCGTCGCCGTGGGCGCCGCGAGCCTGGCCATTCTGCTGCCCTGGCTGATCCTGGCGCGTGGGCTGCACGACAGCCTGCCGGCCTTTGGAACCGGCGATCTCACACGCGGCCTGCTGGTCGAGATTGCCCGAATGGCGTGGCTCGATCTGCTGGTCGGCATGGAGGAGGTCCGCAGCGGACGGCTCTCAACCGCGTTTGCCGTCGGCGCCGCGGCACTCGCCGTCGGCGGCGTCGCCGCCGTCGTCATCCGACGCCGTGGAGGGCTCATGCTCGGATTCGTCGCGTCGGTGGTCGCCTTTCTCGTGCTGTTGCTCATCTTCGACAAGGCCTATCAGCCGCGCTATCTCCTTCCGGCGATTCCCGCGATCGGTGTGCTCGTGGCCGTAGCATTCGACGCCGCGCCGCGGGTTCCGCTGCGAGGTCTGGCCGCCACGGGCGTCGCACTAGTGGTGTTGGTCGGGCCGGTTGCGGCGAGTCGCGCCTATTTCACCGACTACGTGCGGGGCGACTACCGATCGATCACCACGACCATTGAGAATCTCGCGCGGCCCGGGCGTCCCGGCATTGATCAGACCAAGTTCCGCGACGCCGTCGTGCTCGCCGGTCCGTGGCAGGGCTGGTTTTGGCGGCACTACTTCCCCGACTTCCTCGACAAGGTCGATGTCTGGCTCCTCCCCGATGAGGTGCCGCCGGCCGTGGGTCGCCTCGAAGTCGAACGCAAGTTGGGGCAGGCGGCGCGGAACCACAACCGCGTCTGGGTGGTGCTGGCCGGGCTCGAGCAGGCGGATCCCGACAAGCTCACGGAGACGTGGCTCACGCGCCATTTGTGGCAGGCGCGGTCCGAGGTCTACCGCAACGGTGTGCTCCAGCTGTACATGACGCACGTCCACGATTTCGTGAAGCGCAAAGGCCAAGTCAACATCGATGACGACTTCGAGATGGCTGAAATGTGGTTCACCGGCCATCGCAAGGACCAGGGTCCGCGGGAGGCCGGCGACGGCATGCGGTTCAGCATCCGCCTGGAGATGCCGGCGCCGGTTGACTACGACCTGCGGATTCGTGTGTGGGTGGAAGGGCCGACCGGCGCGGTCTATTCGAAGGAGTTCTACGCGCAGAATTTCACCGGCCAACGCACCTCGGCCTGGTCGCCCGGCGAAGTCCACGAAGTCCGAACCGGGCTTTGGATTCCAGCCGAGGCGCCGCCGGGCACTTACCAGACCTTCATGGGCTTTGTGGGACCCGAGGGCGAGGGTCTGCCGGTGTCAGGTGAGTTCGCCCTGCGGACGTATGTTGGGCAAAAGGGCATATGGCTCGGCCGGACGGTCTTTGTGTCGCCGTCCCTCGGTGGGCCGGGTGGAGCCGAATCGGGCTAGAAGGACGCGCGACGCCGCACTAGGACCGCCGCAGCGCGTCGCGAATCGCGCCAAGCCGAAGCCCGCCGATCACGGTCAGCACCCCGACGTAGGCGGCCATCGCCGCCAGCGCCGCGCCAATCCACGAATGATCGCGCAGCAGCACAGCCGCCACTGCGGCCACTCCGGCAGCCACTACCGGACGCGCGCCAGGCTCGACCACGCGACCGAGCAGCCGATCCCGGCGCAGAATCCAGCCAAGGCCGGCCAGTAGGACGACCTCGCTCCCGATCGTCGTTGCCGCGGCCGCCACAAATCCCCAGATTGGCACGAGCGCCAGATTCAGCCCCACGTTTATCAGCGTGGCGACCAGAAAGACCGGGGTGAGCCGCCACTGGCGGTCCGAGGCGATCACCACGTATTGCAACGTCCCGTTCAGGTAGCTCAGTGGCAGGAACCAGATCAGGATCGCCAGCGCCGTGGCGGTTTGCGGCAGGTACTCCGGCCCGAGCAGCGTTTCGACAACCGGCTCGGCGAAGACGAAGAGGAGCAACACGGCGGCCGCTGCAGCCGTCGCCAAGATCCGCCACGCTCGCGCGAACCAACGCGCCAACTCCGCCGGATCGGCGGACGCGCGGGCCATGAGCGGGAAGGCGGCCAGCACGATGGCCGAGGGCAAGTGGTTGAGCCCATTGAGGAATTTGAACGCCGCGTTGTAGTGCCCCACGATCGCCGTGCCGTGCAGGGGCTGCAGGATGAGAATGTCGATCTGGATGAACGCGGTGGCCAGCAGGCTGTTGAGCATGAGCGGCAGCGCATCCCGCGCCAGGCCTTGCAGGTCGTCCCGCGGAACGCGCCAGGCCCGGCGCAGCAGCCTAAATCCGACCGGCCGTCCGATGGCGATCAGCGTGACGCCGCTCGAGAGCAGCCCCGCGAGCGCAACCCCCACGACTCCAAGACCGACGGCAAGCAGAAGCAGTCCAAGGCCGGCGGTCAAGGCCGAAGTCCCGGCCACCACGAGCGCGCGACGGTCCATGCGCTCCCACGCGCCATAGATCGCGGCATAGGCTTGGTTCACCGCCGTCAGCGGCAGTCCGAGCGCCAGCACCGCCGTGGTAAGCAACGCCAGCCCGTCAATGGCGCCGGCGGCCCAATAGATGAGCGCGATGCCGACCATGGCCGGCATGCTGACGGCCAACAGACGCGCGCGCAGGGCTAGAGCCGACCGGAAGATGCGCTCCAGTCCGGTCGCATCCCTGGCCACGTCTCGCGTGACCAGGGTGCCGAGACCGAAGTCAACGACGACGGCGAAATAGGCCAGCAGATTCGTCGCGAAGGCGTAGTGGCCGTTGCCCTCCGGACCGATGAACCGGAGCACGACGACCATGAACACCCAGAACAGCGCCCGGTCGGCCAGGCTGACGGCAATGGGCGTGATGGCGTTGCGCGTAAACCGTCGTTGCTCCGCGGCACGAGTGCGCGCGGTCGGTCGAGTCAAGCGCCGCGCGGACAGAAGCCCCAGGTAGACCGTCGCCGCGACAGCAAGCAGGGCGCCAACGGCAACGAGTCCTATGCCGTTGGCGCCCAGGCTCATGGGGAGGGAGGCGAGTCCGAGCTTCCCGCAGGACCGCTGCCTTGGACGTCCGGACCCGCCGAACTTACATCGCGGCTCGAACGCGAAACGTTGCGCGATTCGGCGCAACTTTTTTTCCGTGCGAGCACAGGAGGCCGCTCCACGGGGCGCCGGGGTCTCATGGGCGGCAGCATACGCGCCCCGGCGTCATGTAATCGCTTCCGGCGCCGTTGTTCATGTGACCGTCACATTGGCGCGCATGCGACCCCGTGGGATCAAGAGAACATGAGCGTGAGCGGCGCGGATCAGCTTGGGTTGGCTCGTTGGGCCGCCGCTAGACTGACAGCAGCCAAGCGTTCCTGCTCCACGTGCACGCCATGATTCCCCGCCCCTTCGGTCGACGCGCTCTCCTTGCCGGCCTGGCGCTGGCGCCGCTGGCCGGACTTGCGGCGCGAACGGTGTCCGCGCAGGACGACGACGACGAGCCCTTGGCGGTCACGCTTGCAACCATCCGGGGCGTGGGCCGCGATTCCTCGCCGTGGGGCGTCGCCGTCGATGACGACGGATTCCTCTTCGCGTCGGACTCACGCGCGAGCCGCGTGGTCCGAATATCTCCGGACGGCTTCGAGCTGGTGGTTCTCGTCGACGAGGGAAACGCCGCCGGGTCAATCTCCCGTCCCAAGGGCGTCGCGCTCGGTCCCGACGGTCTGGTGTACGTGGTCGACGGCGGCAATCGACGCGTTCAGGTCTTCACGCGGGATGGGGAGTTTCACAGCCAATGGGGCGGTCAAGGTGGCGGTGAGGGCCAATTCAACGCGCCGCGCGGGATCGCGGTCGACGCCGACGGCTTCGTCTACGTCGCCGATGGCTTCAACGACCGCGTCCAGAAATTTGGGCCGGACGGCTCGTTCGTGACCATGTGGGGCAGCCGCGGCGACGAGCCGGGAGAGTTCAGCACGCCCAACGGCATCGCCGTCGGCCCTTCGGGCCTGGTGTACGTCGCCGACACGTTTCGCGATCGGATCCAAGTATTCAGTTCGTCCGGAGAGTTCTGGCGATTTGCCGTGACCGCGCCGGCGGTTCGCAATCCCGTTGGCCTGGCGCTCGATCAGACGGAGCGGCTGTACGTCACCGAAGAGGCCGATCACCGGGTGGCGGTATTCGAGCCCGACGGCGCGCTCGTGGGTCGATTTGGCAGCGAAGGCGTCGAGGAGAGCGAGTTTCGATTTCCGCAGGGCATCGCCGTCGATGGCGACGGCCGCATTTACGTCGCCGACAGCCTCAACAGCCGCGTGCAAGTGTTTGACTCGCCGCTCAGCCAATCGGCGCCACCGCCGGAAGCCGAGGATCTGGCGGTGGGGATCGCGCTGGCCGACGCGGCGTCCGGGCCGCTGCGCCACAGCCTGACCGACTGGCGCGTGCGGCTGGACGGCGAGCTGCTGACGGCGGGCTTCGCCGCCTACTTCGGCGCCACGGGCGGCCTGCGGCGGTGGGGCTATCCGACGTCCGATCCTTGGCGCGAGGTGCCCGGCGTCATTTCACAGTGGTTCCAGCGCGGCGTGATGGACTGGAACCTCGACACCTTTTCCGGCAAGCGGAAAGTGTTCGCCCGCCCCGCGTGGGACCTCATCGGCGGCGGCCTGGGCGGCGCGCCGAATCTTGGGATCGAACCCACCGTGTTCTCGGACCAGGAGGGTGTGATCGTCGGCACCTGGGGGCATCGGGTGTCGAACTATGCGATCGACGGCAGCAAGACGGGATTCCTCGACTTCTTCGAGCAATTCGGCGGTGCGTTGGCGTTTGGAGCTCCACGCACCGAGGCGCGCGTGGACACCGGCGCGCCCGGCACGATCATCGCGCCCGGCGCCGAGCCGGGAGTGATCCGGCAGTACTTTCAGAATGCCGTCTTCGAGAGTTGGCCCAATTCGGGAGAGCCGGTGCAGCTCCGACTGCTTGGCGATGCCCTGCGAAATCGCAAGTACCCCGACGGTGCGTGGCGGGCGTTGCCGGCCTTTCACGATTCCGAGTTCGTGCGCAGCGGTGAGGCCCGCGAGTTTCCGCGAGTCGGCGCCGCCGAAGGCTAGCTTGGGTAGTAGGCCTCGCAGTTGTCGGCGATGAAGACGGGCTCGCCGGCGGCGTTCGTCGGGGTTTCCAACGATCGCGCGAAGGCGTCGGCCACGAAGTCGCGAATCGCGACCAGGTCCGGACGCAGGAGAAACGCGCCGTCCTCGCCGGTGAACCACTGCAGCAGCTCGCCGCCGCGGCTGTGGACGGCGAACGAATGCACCCGCTGCGCGGGGGTCCGCAGCGCCAATTCGGCCAGCGCTGGGAGCTGCTCCAGCGGAAAGTCGGTGCGGAACGCGCCGCCGAGCTCCTCGAGCACGGCGGGGATGTTCACGATCAGCGCCGGTGACAAGGCCTGCTCCCGCAGGCCGCGCATCACCTGCTGCTGGCGGCAAATGCGGGCAAAGTCGCCCCCCGGGTCGTACTTGCGCGAGCGGCCATAGGCTACGGCCTCGCGACCGTTGAGCGTGTTCGAGCCCGGCTCCAGGACCAGGCGAATCTCCTCGTCGGTGTCCAGGTAGACGAACCGCTCGTCAAACTCGCGCGGCGACCAGACGTTCACGCCGCCCAGCGCATCGATGATGCGTTCCACGCCGTAGAAGTTCACCAGCAGGAAGTAGTCGATGGGAAGGCCGGTGATGTTGTGAAGGGTCGCTTGCAGCGGCTGCATGCCCTGGCGCTTGAAGATCTCGTTCACCCGGGAGGAATGCGTGTCGCACGCGTCCAGACAAAGATCGCGCGGAATCGAGAGCACCAAGGCCGAGCCGCTCTCGGGGTCCAGGCTGACCAGCATGATGACGTCCGTGTTGCCCTCAAACGAGTCTGCCTGGTCGATGCCCAACAGCAGGAACGTGACGCGCTGCTCGACTCCGGGCAAGTCGGTCGCGACGGTGGGCAGCTGGACGGGTTCGGCGGGTCCTGGATTCGGAGTAGTCGCCCCGGCCGCCGGCGTGACGTCAGTTGGGGCAGTCGGCTCAGGAGTCGGGGATACGGGTGACGGCGGTGGTGTCGGTGTGTCCGTGACTGCGGGTGGTGTGGTCGCGGCCGTGGGCGACGCCGTTGGCGAGGTGGTGGCGCTCGACGTGCCGGTGACTTGCGGTGACGGCGAGTCTGGCGCGACTGCCGTGGTCGTCGGCGCCGGGGGCGGCTCGGGCGTTGGCGCCACGACCACGATGGCGGTTGTGGCCGAGCCTGGCCCAGGCGTCGCGTCGCCGCACGCGGCGACGGTCAGCATGCCGATGGCGACTGGAGTGACGATGCGCGCCAGGCTACGGATCATTGGCGTGGCGAGCTGGGAAATCGATGGCTCCAGCGGCGCGCATTCCTTTTGACCGTACCATCGGCCCGCGACCCGACAGTGCATGTGGAAAGCGAGTTCGGCAGGCGTTCCGTGACTAGCCATCTGGAAATCAACCACCGATTTCGGGCGGCGTTTCAGGACCGCCTGATCCGCTGGTACCGCGCGCATCGACGTGACCTGCCGTGGCGTGAAACCCGCGACGCGTATCACGTGGCGGTGTCCGAGCTGCTGCTCCAGCAAACCCAGGCGTCTCGGGTGGCGCCGGTATACCGTGAGTTCGTGCGCCGCTACCCGACGATCGAGGACCTTCATCTCGCGCCTGCCGACGAGGTCAGCGCGCTGACCGATCCGCTGGGCTATCACATTCGAGGCAAGTGGCTGAAGGCCATGGCGGCGGTCATCGTCACGGACCACGCGGGCCGCATGCCGGACTCGCTCGAAGGCCTGCGACGCCTTCCCGGCCTCGGTCCCTACGCCGCGGCTGCCGTGCACACCTTCGGCAACCGCAAGCGCGCGCCGCTGGTGGATACCAACATCGCGCGGGTCTATACCCGGGCCGTCGGGCTGCCGTCCAAGGGCTCCACGTACCGCGATTCGCGCAGGCTCGCGGAGCTTGCCGAGGCGCTGACGCCGGCCCGGCGCTTCTACGACTACGGGCAGGGGCTCATGGATCTCGGCGCCACTGTCTGCACCGCACGAGCGCCAGACTGCCCCCGATGCCCATTGCGCAAGCTCTGTCGTGACCTTACGGGCGGACCTCCCGTGGCGGTGTGGCGCGTGGACGGCGTGTCCGTGGCCGCCGAGCGCACGGCGGGCTATCGCGTCGGATCGCGGGCTACGCCCCGTCGCAAGGTATCGACCGACGCGTGAGGGTCTAGCCCTCGGCGCCCTCGGTCCGCCTCGGCAGCACGTCGAGGGCCGCCTGCTCCACCTCGGCAATATCCGGGCTGTCGACTAAGCCGCTCGTGGGGCTGCCGCGATAGACCCAAACCGCATTCGGGGCGTAGGGACCGTAGACCCACGGCTCGGTCGTGGTGAAGACGGTTACCGACGGCGTGCCCACGCATGCGGCGAGTTGCGCCGCCGTCGAGTCGTTGCCGACGAACAAATCGCCGCGGGCAATGAGTGCCGCCAGCTGTCCGAAGCCGGTCTGGCCGCTCAGGTCGATCGCTGACGCGCGCATGGCGGACCGCACGGCGGCGTTGGAGCTGGCGTCCGACGGCAGGCCCACCAGCACCACGGTCGCGCTCCGCTGTTCGATCAGCGCGTCAGCCACGCGCGCATAGCCCGCGGCGGTCCAGCGCTTCGAGACGTCCACCGCGCCCGGATTCAAGCCGCCGCCGGGAGCCATGATTACCAGCGGGTGTCCGGGCGTGGCGCCAAACTCCTGGTGCAAGCGGTCCGCGGCCGCTCTGTCGCTGGCAGAGGGGCGAAAGTGGCAGCGAACGTCGCGGGTATCGATCCCCATCGCCCGTGCCACCCGCAAGTAGGCATCGACTTCGTGCTCGTCGTCGGCGATGGGAACCCGCGTGGTATGTGCAAACCCACGCCCTTTGTTGTGGAGGCCGATGCGGTAGGGAATGCGCGCCAGATAAGGCAACAGCGCCATGAGCGGCGAGCGGTCCAAGACCACGGCCACGTCGAACCGGCCCTGCCGAAGCCGTCGGGTGAGGCCCAGATAGGCCTGGGCGTCGTACCGGCGCGGCGTTCCGAGCTGCCCCATGTCCAGCATGGCGTCGATGTGGGGATTGTTCGCGAGCGTCCGGCGGGCGTAGTCGCCGACGGCATAGGTGATTCGCGCGTCGGGATGGGCCCGGCGCAGGGCGTCCAGGAACGGTGTCGTCCGCAGCACGTCGCCCAGCGCAAGGGGCTTGATGACGACTGCGGAGAAACGCGAGGGCGGTAGGACGTGAACGCCGGGTGGCGAGGGACGGATCACAAGCCCGG
This sequence comes from Chloroflexota bacterium, assembly GCA_026708035.1. NCBI lineage: Bacteria > Bacillati > Chloroflexota > Chloroflexota bacterium. The sequence goes on from JAPOVQ010000022.1 coordinate 32,718, forward strand.
CCGCGCGGCACAACGCGGTGACCGTGTGCGCTCGCAAGCCATGGCGGCGGCGCCAGTCTTTGCTGGGCTCCCAACGCCTCATGGCAGCACGCTCGAACGAGCTCGCGCGGTCCGATTGCACCAACGAGCCTAGCATCGCGGGCATCCGCGAATTGGGGCGCGCCGTACACTTGCGGCATCCCGGCGCTGGCCGTTCCAGCGCGGCTAACACCCTCCGGTGCCTGTCTTCGATTACCGCTGCCACGACTGCCGGCGGCGCTCCACCAAGCTCTTCAAGACCTTCGCGGCGGTGCATGATCCGCCATGCCCTCACTGCGGCTCGGATCGCCTGGAGCGCCTGCTGTCGCGCGTCGCCATCGTCCGCGGCAGCGCGTCTGATGACAGCTTGGGCGACGACGATTTCTCGGGTATGGACGCCGCCATGGAGGGCCTGGAGTCCGGCGATCCGCGCAGCCTGGCCCGCATGACGCGTCAGATGAGCGAAGAGATGGGCGAAGACTTGCCCGACGAGTTCGAGCCCATGCTCCGTCGGATGGAGTCCGGGGAAATGCCCGACGACGCCGAGTTCGAGGATGCGGCTTCCGACCTGGACGACGGCGGCGATGCGTTCGACGAGAACTAAGCTGCACCCCCGACTTCTCGCGCTCGACGTGGACGGCACGCTGACCTGGCCCGGCGTGGGCCCAGATTCGGACGTGATCCGGTCGCTCGGCGGTGTCGCGGCGCGGGGTGTGACAGTCGTCGTGGCAACTGGCCGCGGGACGAATGCCACCCGCGAGATCACGCGCGCACTACCTGCCGGCGCCTACGCGATCCTCAACAACGGCGGCATCGTGCGGCGCGTCCGCGACGGGCAGGTGCTGCGAGCCCGGCACATGACCCACGCCGCCGCGGCCGCGGTCCTCGGGGTCTATCGAGACTGCGGCATGTCCGGAATCTGGGTCGAGTCGCCCTTCGCCGGCGAGCGGTACCTGTGTGACGGCGCGTGGTGGACCTATGCCCCGACGCGGCTCTACCTGTCGACCAAGCTGCCGATCATTCGACCAATGCCGGCGACGGCGGTCGCCGCGCCGGCCGTCGAGGTGTTTGCCTTCGGCGACCGTGAAGCCGTGGCCGGCGCCGAACGCCGCATCAATGATGAGCTCGGCAATGCCGTCTCGACGGTGTCCTGGTGGAGCGAGCGCCTCGGGGCGGGTGGCCTGGAATCGCTGCCGGCCGGCGGGACCAAGGGCGAAGCGGTGGCCTGGCTGGCGGGTGAGTTGGGCATCGACGCCGCCGAGGTCGTCGCCGTGGGCGACGACCGCAACGATATCGAGATGTTGCAATGGGCCGGCCGCGGCGTCGCCATGTCACACGCCCCTCTGGACGTGCAAGTGGCCGCCGACGAGGTCGCCACCATCGAAGGGCCGCCGGCCGTGCGCCAGGTCATGCGGGACGTCTGGGGCGTCTGACCTAGCCCGTCCTTCGAGGGGTCGCAAGTCTTCCCAGTCCGTCACCCCGGCGGAGGCCGGGGTCCAGGATCGATGTCCCGGGGCAGGAGTTAACCGGCCTGGATTCCCCAAGTCCACAGACGAAGTGCAACACCTGGTGCAGGGGCGGCTGGGGTGCCGGTGCTAGGCTTTTCTCCGTCCGCCGATGTAGCTCAGCTGGCAGAGCGGGGCTTTCGTAAAGCTCAGGTCGTGGGTTCGAATCCCACCGTCGGCTCCAACAAGGGGATGCCCTCGGGGCACCCATGGCGCGGCGTTTCCCATGCCGGGCCTTCGATTGCTGGACTCCGGCTCCTGCTCAGGTGCGGCGTGGTCACCGAAATCTTGGGATCCACGTGCAGCAGTTTGTAAGGGGAACCTGCGGCGCTTGCGAGCTGTCAGGGAGCCATGGCCGCCAGCCTGACGACGTCGCTCTCGGTGATCCCGTCGGCCACCCAGGGAAAGGTGAGAACTTGCCGGGCGAGATGCACGTTGTGGAGAGTGATTCGATGCAAATGATGAACGGCCCGAGCCTCGACATTGGTGATGTCGTCCCTGAACCAGCCAAGACCAAGGATTCGGCCGCCCAGAGCCACGTCCTCAACGACCACACCTTGTAGCTCGCCGAGTGCCGACAGTTCGTGGCCATTGATACCGTCCGTGAACCACGGGAAAGCCACGAGCTGCAATGCAAACTCAGGACCTAAGTGTGTAACTCGATCTGGATTGGAGACATCAGCCTGATTTGGATCGAAGATCGCAGTGATTCGCGCAAGTGCCTGCCATTCGACAATGTTCCAACCGTCTACTGTCCAGGCTAGCCCCAACATGGCCTTCGCGAAATCAACATTTATCACTGCCAGCGTGGGCAGAAAGTCAAGCGCCGCGGTTTCTTCCGCGGAAGAAATACCGTCGGCAATCCACGGAACTGACATCACCTGTGTAAAATAATCTCTCCCGTGAGCGGCAACGGCTTCCAAAAGTGTGAGTGCGTTCACCTCGGATCGGCTCACACCGTCAGAAACCCACGGGAGCGCGACGATTGTGTCGGCAATGCCTTGCTCTTCCGCAGGTCTCCAACGCTCCGTAGAAATGACAGATCCAAGGAACAAGATAGCTCCGGACTCGTCATACGCAAGAGTGTCTTTCATCCATGAGTAGTTCAGAGCGATGCCGGTTGCATTGCGATTTCCTTCCACCATAAAGCGCAGAAAACTAAGCACCGTATATTCCCAGTGCTTAATGTCGTCGATTATCCAGGTAAAGCTCGCCGCCAGTTTGCCTAGCTCGGTATCCGTCGCTGCAATTCGGCCAATATCGTTGATGGCTGCCAGTTCCTTGGAATGCACCCCGTCGACAATCCAAGGGAAACTCGCAACCTTGATCATTAGATCGTTGTCAACCCACCAGAGGCTGACAAGCGCTCCCAGAGCATCGGCATGATGAGAATCTGGCGGGCTCTCGGCCCAGGGAAGGATCTCTTGGAGGACCGGGGCGACCGCCGCGTGTATCGATGGTACTGTCACTTGGGACGGTGCTTCGGCCGTGAAAGGGCCGCCGCGAAGGCGGCGATACAATTTGCGTACGGCATCTTTGGACTCTTCCGGAGCGTTTCTCAAAAGATTCCAATAGAGTTTTTCGTCTGTCGCGGGATGTCCATAACCAGGACTATAAATCTCGCCTAATGACCTGCCCATCGCCGTATCGCCAACGATGGCCAGAGCATCCAATAGGAATAGATTGCCGAAGTCGTATGGGCTGCATGAGATACCCGTCCCTCCACGGTATAAAGATTCCCCTAGCTGATGTAACGTCATCGCTCCAGGATGATTCAAGCACTCATTCGTCACCTGGTGAAATGCCTGTGATCGGACACTTTCAGTGGATTCTCGTCCAGCGCGATCATTGACAAATGCTGACAGGAACTCGGCACCGCCTTCGACTTGCCATTGATTGTACAATTCGCCAAAACTTCTGTTAAAATAATAATGAGACAGCTCGTGCTCCAATTCATCCAGAAGGCTTTCGTGCAATATGATATAATTTCCTAAATGAACTCCGCGAGTTCCATGTCCAGTGTAATTGTAGTCTCCGGTGACTGTAAGAATCACATCGGTTGTCGGGAACGGAATTCCCAGAAAGTTCTCGGAGATTTGTATAAAATCTTCGATGCGATCGAGCAATCTATCGTCGATATTGAACGGTGACTCTTTGATGATCCATATGTTTGTGTCTCGTGTATCGCTCAGTGAAATGGTGCGAGTGGCGATGTAATACTGTTCTATGGGGCGCTCGTATGATGTGTAATCGCTAAAATATTGGAGTCCGACAATCCACGCTTTTTCTCTGTCAGTAATACGGTCTGGAAACCACGGTTGGTTCGAGATATTTGCGAAACCGGATTGGCTTGCTCTTGATAGCTCACGGATGGCGTTGGCGAAGTAGCGATCGATATCTTGAATTTGTCTGGTAGCAGCTGGTTGCTTGACGGTATCGGGAGACTCGATGTCGTCATCTTGACTTGGATCAGTCGGCTGCTTGGCGCTATCGGGAATGATGACGTTAGGCAGCTTCTTGACCTTGTCGGGCACGTTTTGAAGCACGACGGCGCCAACGGTCGTCCCCGGGGCCGATACGTTCCAGATGGCGAACACGGTTCGTTGGGCGCGCAGGACTTGAAGACCCTGGGGGTTGCCGTTGATCTCCCGCTCTTCGTAGGCAATAGGGAGACCGTAAAGGTTCAGCCAATTGGGCTCGGCGAGGAATGCGGCCTTGATCTTGGGGTTGGCGTCGAGAAGCGCGAGATGGTTGCGCATGATGACGCCGAAACTCGTGACGCCCTGGTCGGCTGCCAGGACTTGGTGAGCCGGCACATTGGGAAGCTCGAGACCCGGATACTTGTCGGCGAGGACGTCGAGGGTGTTGTACCAGTTGACGCGCTGCTTGCCGGGATCCCATTGGAGGATGACCTTCTGAAACGCCTGCAAGGTGAAGGGCCCGTCGGCCCAGCGCTGGCTGATCGGGTAGCCGATGGCCTGGAGGTCCAGCTCTTGGACGAAGTCCCACATGGGGACGCCGTCGGCATTGGTGACGGCAAATCCGTCGTTGCGGTAGGGGGTATCGCCGCCGGTGATGGTGAACAGGCATCCGTCGGGCAGCGCAATTCCGTCGCATTCGATCGCGTAGACCGGCGCGGCAAGTGCGGCGGCAAGCGCCAACGCAATGGCGACAGCGGCAAGTCGCCGCATGGATCGCATCGAGATGGCAATCCGCCCCGGAATTGATGCCGGGCAGTATAGGTGGCGCTCGCCGGACGACTGCGGAAACGACGCCAAGTCTAAGCCTGCTCGCGCCTCGGGCGAGCCTACGCCGCCATCGTGCGGACGGGGTACCGGAGTATGTTGGCGTCCGCGGTGACCAGGGTGAGCCCCTCGACCTGCGCCTGCGCCACCAGCATCCGGTCGAACGGGTCGCCATGAAGCTTGGGCAGGCTCCCCGCCTGCTCGGCGTGAACGAAGGTCACCGGAAGCTCGCTGAATCCGGCGGCCTCAATCGTCCCGGCCAGGTGGTCCGGGACTCGCAGCTTCCCGAGTGCGCTCTTATTGGCGATTTCCCAGACGGTAGCCGCGCTGACGAATACATCGTTGCGCGGGTCGGTCAAGGCTCTACGTACGTCGCTTCCTAGCATTTGCTCGGCCCCAAGTGCCCACAGGAGCACATGGGTGTCCATCAACAGACGCCTCACAAGTCGCCTTCGAAAGCCTTGATGACTTCCTCGGGCGTCTCATCGAAGTCGGGAGCGATCCAGATCTGGCCCTTGAGCTCGCCAAGCCTCCGCGGCTTGTTCTGGGGCCGGTAGGGCACCAGCCGCAGATACGGCTTGCCGGCTTTGGCAATGACGACCTCTTCGCCCTCCCAGGCCCGCTCGCCGAGTCGGGAAAGCTGCGACTTGGCCTCGTGCATGTTGACTTGCACGGCGATTCTCCTCTGTTAGCTAAGCTAGGCTAAGTTTATTTGAGTTTTGGTCAACTCGCAATTGACGTTGGGCCTCCCACGATCGCCGTAGGCCTGCGACCGTTCGTGGTGAGCCCTTCGGCAAGCTCAGGGCAGGCTCTGTCGAACCATGAACGGAATTGCTACCCGGGCGTTCCATTCGCCCGCTTGATCACCTCGCCGGCCCCAACCGAAATACCCGCCGCGCGTTGCCGTGCAGCACGGCGGCGTAGGCCGCGGGATCGAGGCCGGCGCTGTCCACCAGCCCCACCATGAGTGATGGCGAGAGCAGGTCCATATCCGTGCCGAACATCACGCGCGCTGGCCCCAGCCGCTCGACGGCTGCACGCACCGGGTTGTCCTGCGGCCAGGAGCTGGCGTACTCGACATAAAGATTGGGAAGCGGTGCGGCTAGCTCCAGCATCCGCTCCCAGTCCAGACCGCCGCCGTGGTAGGCCACGACGGTCAGGCCCGGATGCCGTGCCGCCAGCTCGACGATGCCGTCAACTTGCTGGGTTTCGGACGGCGGATCGAAGCCACCCAATGCCATCACGTGATTCACCACGGGCTTGCCGCGCGCGGCGACTTCCGCAAACAGCGCGGCCATGCGCGGATCGCCGATGGGAACGCGCGACAGCTGCGTGTGCAGCTTGGCCCCCACGACGTGCGGCTCGGGATACCACCGATCCATCTCCTCACACGATCCGGCGACGTCGTGGGGGGTGATCGTCACCAGCGGGCGGATGGTGCCTCGCCCACGGCTTCCCTCAACCAGCTCCCGGTTGCCGCGGCGGAAATCATTGGTGATGGCCAGCGCCGACGAGGCGAACGTCTGCTCCACGTTGTACTTGACCATCAACCGCTCGAGCGTGGCGATGCCGTGGTCGTCGTGGCTGGTGACGCCGGCGTAGGGCCAGGCGCCGTTGTGCGCGTGAATGTCGATGATCGGCACCGTCTCGGGACCGCGCACCGGCGCGCCGAACGGGCTGGGCGTCAGACCGGGCGTCGCGCGCTCGGCTACGTCGCGCCCCTCGATCAACCGCAGCGCGTTGCCGGCCAGGATGAGCCGGCGGTCCGGCTCGGGCAGGTTGGCGTGCAGCACCAGGTTCAGCGCCGATAGCGCGTTGAACGGCGGCCCGGAGGTCCCGAACAGCACCCGGTCTGCACCCACTTCGGAGGCGATGAGCTCCAGCGTGTCGGGGCGGCAGAGCCGGTGGCTCTCCAGGTGGACTCGCGGATCGCTCCGCATCACGGTGAGCGCCTCGCCCAGCGTGGCGTAGGTCACGTTGGCGAAAACGATCGTCAGGTCAAGGTCGCCCAGCGCGTGCATGTATTCCGTCAGCTCGCCGATGGGGTTGCCCAGGTCGGCCATCAGCACCAGGCCGGCGTCGGCGATCCGGCGCGCGGCGGCCTGGAACGTCGCCTCGCCGGGCGGCCAGGCGCCCTGTGCGCCGCGAAACGCGCGAAACAGCCGCACGCTGGCGTCGATCGACTCCTCGACCTGATCCAGCGCGCGGCTGCCGGAGCGCGGATCGACCACCGCGGCCGCCGTCAGCTCTCCATGCCTCGCCGCCGCGGCCAGGGCGTCGGCGTTTCCCAGTCCCGGCTCGTGGTATACCCCGCTGAGCGCCGCCACATAGGTGCGGGTGATTCCCACCACCGCCGCGCGGTCCACGACCTCCGCCGGAGTCCACATGGCGCGAGTGAAGGGCACGGCGCCAAAGTGGCCCGAAACGTCGATGATCTGGTCGGTCATCAGGGTGTTTGGCGCTGGAACGGCGCGCGCATTATGCGCGAAGCGCCCGGCCTTGCCGCGCGGAGACTAGAGCCGGACGAAGCGCTCGAGCTCCAGCGTGAACACCGTGGCTCCGCCGACCTCGACCTCAACCGGCTCGGCCAGCAGCATCGTGTCCCCTGCCAGCGAAACGATCTGCATTTCGCTGCGGGTCTGGCATTGGCTGGCAATCAGGTCCATCAGGGTCTCGTGGCGGGTATGCGAATAGGCCACCATGATGGCCTCACTAGCGCGCTGTAGGAACCCGCCGCGCGTAGGAATCCGCGTGTGGGCGAACCCGGCGTCGTTGAGCGCGTTGGAAAGGCGCATCGCGTCCGCGTCCTGCACCACGGCGATGGCGAGGCGGTCATTCGCGCCGGCGGTCATGGTCACGTCAGAGCCTCGCGAACTGGCCGGCCCGCACCACGAACACGATGCCGTAGGCCGAGCCGCCGGCGTCGGCCCCCGCGGATTGCCGAGCACTCTGCTTCAGCAGATCAATGACGGCATCGACCGCCGACTGCGCCACGCCGATCACAAAGACCGCGTTGCCCCTTCGCAGGAAGCCGCCCTGCGCCGTGATGCGGGTGACGCCGTAGCCTTCGTCGACCAATGCCTGATTCACGCGGTTGGCGTCGTCGTTGTGCACCACCGCGCATACCAGCCGGTCGATCTCGTCAGTCATCGCCGCATCCAGTTGGCCAGGCGCGCCCTTTCACTTTCGCACATGGAGACCATGGCGTAATCCTCCGTCATTCCGGCGTCCGACTCCCTCTCGTATGGGGAGAGGGTTGGGGTGAGGGGCGTCGGGGAGACGGGGGGCCGGGTGACGAGGTGCCGTCACGGCAAGCGGGGAATCCTCAGGTGGTTGCCGAATCCGTGGGCATCCGCGTGGTAGGGCGAGTCGAAGTAGGTCGACGTCTTGAACCACTCGTGGCGTCCGTCGGTAGCCTGGCGCCGCACCCGATCGCGCAGCGCCTGCTGCTCGTCCTCCGTCATCGGCGCAAACGTGCGGGCGATCTCCAGGTCCTGCAGCACGTCGGCGTGGGAGACGGCGCCGCAGGCCAGGGAGGCAATCGGCTGCGACAGCGCATAGCGCCGCAGCTCTTGCGCCGTCAGCCCACCCTCGGTGATGAACTGGCCGTTGCCGCCCAGCGACTTCATCCCGATGCAGGCGATGCCGCGCCGGTTCAGCTCGGGAAGAATCTCGGCGATGAAGCTGCGGTACTGGTGGTCGAATACGCTCACCGGCATCTGGCAGGAGTCCCACGCGTAGTCGGCGGCCAGCATGCCCTTGAAGATGTGGGGGCTCTTGTGCCCGGTGAAGCCCACGTAGCGCACCTTGCCCTGGGCCTTGGCGATTTCAGCCGCCTCGGCCGCGCCGCCGGGCTCGAATATCCACTCGGGGTCGTTGTCGTAGTTGATCTCGTGGAACTGCCACAGGTCCAGGTAGTCGGTGCGCAGCCGACGCAGGCTCTCGTCGAGCTGCTGCAGGGCGCCGTCGCGAGTGCGGTCGCAGACCTTCGACATGAGGAAGATGTCGTCGCGATGGTCGGGCAGGACCCGTCCATAGCGGCGCTCGCTGAGGCCTTCGGCATAGTCCCAGGAGGTGTCGAAGAACGTGACGCCGTTGTCGAGCGCCGTGCGGATCATGCGCTCGGCTTGCTGGTCGGTCACTCCGGGCCGCGAAATGTGACCGCCGCCCAGCGCGATGATCGACACTCGGTCCGAATGCCGGCCAAAGGGCCGTGTCGGCAGCATTGCCGGCGCGTTTGTGGTCATCGATTCATCCGCCGTTCGTCCGCCCTAGACCAGTCGTGTCGATGAGGTCCGGTCCCCTCTCCCTCGATGGGAGAGGGATAGGGTGAAGGTGGCGGGCGCCGAGCGGTCATCAGGCGCACGCTAGACCATGCCCTCGGTCGTGTAGCCCCAGAGGTCGTACTCGCCGCCCTTGGCCAGCACCTCGTCCGCATAGTCCTCCGCGTTGTCCCGCGGGCGGTAGCCCAGCTCGGTGACGGCATTGGTGATGTCCCAGTAGGCGCGCGCGTTGGCCGAAATCCCATAGTAGATGCCCCAGCGAATGCCGGGCGCCTCGACCGATCGGCGCACCAGGTTGACCAGGTCGCGGTCGCTCAGCCAGGTGGAGAGGATACGCGCGCCGGAGTCCCATTCCGGTGGCTTCAGGCGGTACTTATAGCTGCCGATGCGCAGGCAGACGACCTCGAGCCCGAACCGATCAGCATAGTAGCGGCCCACCGCCTCGCCCCAGACCTTGGCGACGCCATACATGCCGTCCGGACGCGGCGTGGACTCCGCGTCGCAGCGCTCGCCGACAAGCTCGTACCAGCCCGTCGCGTGGTTTGAGCTGGCGAACACGAAGCGCTTCACCCCGGCCCGCCGCGCCGCTTCGTAGGCGTTGTAGACGCCGACCACGTTGGGCTCCAGATACGGCCCAAGCTCGTCCGTGTCGTGGTTCGACTTGGCGTGCATGTGCACCACCGCGTCCTGCCCGGCGAACGCCTCGGCCACCGCGTCGATGTCGTCGAAGTCGAGCACCCGAAACCGCGGATCGACCTGCGGCTGGCGCGAGGTGCCGGTGAGCGTGAAGACGCCGTCCAGGTCCTCCATCAGCGTGCGCCCGATCACGCCGGTGGCGCCGGTGACCATCACCTTGAGTCGATTGCTCACAAGCAGGGCTCCTTACGGGACTCGACACGCTGGAATTGCCCGGTAGCGTACCGGTCGCTTGGCGCGCTGGCACGCTCACGGTGGGTCATGTTGGCCCGTCATTCCCGCGAAGCATGTCCCCGCGCAGGCGAGAAGCCGGAATCCAGGGGACGATTTGCGTAGGGGCAGTCCTAGTGGCTGCCCGTCGGCAATTCACGTGTTGGCCCTGCTGAATCTCCAGGGCGCCCCTAAAACAACGGTCATTCGCCAAAGCCGGAAACCTTCAGTCTGGAGCGACCAACGCCAAATCGGAGCGCCCGCATACGCCGCGCCGGTCTCCCCATTCGTGCTGAGCCTGTCGAAGCATGAACGGGGAGGCATACATTCGCGGGTTCAATGTAATGAAAGTCACAGAATGCTAGAGTGCGGCGCCGTGCCCCTGTCGGTGGTCCCGGTCCCGCCGGGGCGCCTTGGCGGTCAGGCACGCCAGTCGCTCAGCTGTTTCCTAGGGGTCGAAACCGGAGGCGCACGTGATCGGGCTCAGGAGGCACAGCCTTCTAACCCTGCTGGCGCTGCCGATCATCCTGGTGATGATTGTCGCCTGTGGGTCCGAGGCGCCCGCGGAAAGTGCATCCAACGGCGAAACGGGTCAAGTCTCGGCAGAAAATCCTGGGACTGAGACTGCGCCGACCGACGGTACACCGCTAGTGGAAACTGCTGAGGAGGCACCCGCAGCCTCTCTGACAGGATCTGCTCGCGCCGCAGCGTCGACGCAGCAGTCCGAGGCATTCATCTCCGTCAGCGCCGGCCAGTACCACACGTGCGGTGTGCGAGTCGACGGATCGGTCGTGTGCTGGGGCTTTGACTACACGTGCCAGGATGTGGCCAGCGGAGGCGTCGTCTGCGTAGGCGCGCGAGACAAGCCGCCGCCGCCGGCCGGCGAGTTCCTCTCCG
>JAPOVQ010000023.1 GCA_026708035.1 Chloroflexota bacterium
ATCGGCGTCACTGCGGCGCAGGTGGAGTCGTCGGCCTACTACGACGCCAACTTCCGGCTCATCCGCGATCTGGGCGTCGATGGCGTGTTCTGGGAATGGGCCGATCGTGAAGACCTGACGCCGGAGCCCGTGGCGCTCGACTCGCTGCGGCGCCATGACTTGAAGATCGGGCTCTTCTACGACTGGGAGCTGCTGCACGTCGGCGGCCAGCCGGTGCTGAGCGACCGTGCCTACATCGCGGCCGACGAGGCCAGCCTCCGCAAGATCTCGGACGAAGTCATCGCCTTCTACCAGAGGATTCCCGAGGATCTGTGGCTGTACGACGCGCACGGACGATTGCCGGTGATCGTCTACGCCTTCGGCTTTCCCGAAGCGCTCGATGACGTCGACGCGTGGACCTGGTTCTTCACCGAGTTGGCGGGCAGGGTCGAGACCGCGCTAGAGGTCGACGTGATCTTCGACTGGTCGGTGACCTACTTGCCGCCGTCCCAAGTCCAGGAGCTGGCGTTCGAGCGCTGGCCGGACGACTACGCGCCGTTCAACTTCGTGGTGGACGTGCCCCAGTCGCAATTCGGGCATCACGTGGTGACCTGGAACTACATCTTCGACAACCTCGGTGTCGCCTTGAACCACGGGCTCCCGCGCGTGGTCCGCGACGATATCCGCTACCTGCAGGAGACCGCCTGGCTGGCCGCGCACACCAGCCCGAGCCTGGTGTTCATCTACAGCTGGAACGAGTTCTGGGAGGGCTCGCACCTCTTCCCCGACGATACCTACGAGTGGCGGCGCTACGAGCTGGCGCAGGCCCAACTGGCGGAGTTGGCGGAGACGCGTGCCGACGATCTGCCGCGCGCGGTCATCATCGGGGACCCGGCCGACGCGTATCCGCTCGGCACGAACGACCTGTTCGAGAGCCAGCGCCTGCTGCTGCGGCATTTCCTGCGCCGCTACGTGCCCCAGGCCCACTTCATCACCCCTGACCGAGCTACGGCCGACACGCTGGCCGGCTATGACCTGGTGGTGAGCCTGACCACCGACCGGGACATCGACCCGCTGCTGGACGAGATGTCCGAATCGGTCCAGATCGTCTATTTGAACGCCACGGACCTGACAACCGACTTTGCGCGACGTTTCGTGCAGACGGCGGCGGCGATGCAGCCATACGGACGGTTCGAGATTCTGGACCGCGCCGGCCAGCCGATCAGCGACTCGGTCTTGGCCAAGGGCGACGTCTGGCGCGTCACGCCGGCGGCCGGCGCCGGCGTGGCCCTGACCTTCGACGAGGACGGCCAGCCCTACCCGCTGGTCGTACGGGCCGGCAACGATCACTGGATTAACGTCTACAACCCCACCGACGCCGCCCTGGCCGCGGTCTTCGAGACGGTGTATGGCCGTCCGCTCGAGCCCGCCATTACTTTCGGCCTCGGCGGACGCACGCAGCGACTTGAGATCTATCCCGACGGTCGGGTCTTTCAGAACACCTTCAGCGCCCCGGCGGTGTTTCTGCATGAACCGCTGGCCATCCCGGAATTCGAACCGGTTCCGCCGGCGGGGATTCCGTAGAAACCCCTCAGGACCGGCTGCGCGGGGGCGGTTGCCGGCGCTAGACCTCCGTCACGATCGGCAGGATCACCGGCCGCCGCCGCGTCTTCTGGAACAGGTGCCGGCCGAGCGAGCCGCGTATCTTGCTTTGCAGGTAGTCCACCTCGGGGTCCGGGTGGTCGCCCCGGTCGATCGTCTGCCGCACGTGCTCCCGCGCCCGCTCCAGCAAGTCTTCGGATTCGGGGGCGTAGACGAACCCGCGCGAGATGATCTCCGGCGTGCCCACGGACTTGCCGGTGTGGTGGTCCACCGCCGCCACGACCACGACCACGCCGTCCTCGGCCAGGTGCCGCCGGTCGCGCAGCACGGTCTCGCCCACGTCGCCCACGCCCAGGCCGTCCACGAACACCATGCCGGCTTCCACGTAGCCGGTAATCGCGGCGCGCTCGCGCGTCACCTCGATCACGGCCCCGTTCTCCGCCATCACGATGTCGTCCCCCGCCACCCCCACCGACTCCGCCAGCCGCCGGTGCTCCACCAGGTGCCGAAACTCCCCATGCACCGGCATGAAGAACCGTGGCCGCAGCGTCGTGAGCACCAGCTTGAGCTCCTCCTGGCTGGCGTGGCCGGAGACGTGCACCGGGCGCAGTTGCTCGTAGTAGACGGTGGCGCCGAGATGCGCCAGCCGGTCGATGGTGTGGTTGACCTTGGCCTCGTTGCCGGGAATAGCAGCCGCCGAAACGATGATCGTGTCGTCGGGGGCGATGTCGATGTTCCGGTGGTCCCGGTTCGCCATGCGCACCAGCGCCGAGCGCGGCTCGCCCTGCGAGCCGGTGCAGACGATGGCGATGTCCTCGGCCCGGAAGTTGTCCAGTTCGTCCGCGGCCACGATCAGCCCCTCGGGCACTCGCACGTATCCCAGGTCGGAAGCCACCCGGTGCACGCGCTCCATTGACCGCCCGACCAGTGCCACCTTGCGTCCGTAGGCGACGGCCGCGTCGAACACCTGCTGCGCGCGCGAGACGAGCGACGAGAACGTCGCCACGATGATGCGCCCCGGGGCTTCCGCGAAGATCTGGTCGAAGGTCTCCGCCACCACCTGCTCGGACGGCGTGTAGCCGGGACGATCCGCGTAGGTGCTGTCGGCCATCAGCAGCAGCACGCCGTCGCGCCCGAGCCGGCCCAGGGTCTGAACGTCCGGCGGGCGTCCGTCCACCGGCGTGTAGTCCAGCTTGAAGTCGCCCGTGTGCACGATCGTGCCGATCGGCGTGTGCACGGCGATGCCCGTGGCGTCGGGAATGCTGTGACACATGTGAAAGAACTCGCAGCGGAACGGCCCGATCTCGACGACGTCGCCGGCCTCGATCGCGTGGAACTCCTGGCCGTCGACCAGCCGGGCCTCGTCCAGCTTCACCTGCACCAGGCCCAGGGTGAGCGCGGTGCCGTAGAGCGGCAGCGGAAAGTCCCGCAGCGCGAAGGGCAGCGCCCCGATGTGGTCCTCGTGGCCGTGGGTCAGCAGGACGGCGCGCAGCTTGTGCCGAATCTGGCGCAGATAGGCGAAGTCGGGAAGGATCAGGTCCACGCCCAGGTGCTCGGCGTCCGGGAACGTCAGCCCGCAGTCGATGATGACGGCGTCGTCGCCGAACTCGATGACGGTGCAGTTTTTCCCGATCTCTCCCACGCCGCCGATGGGCACGACGCGGACGGTGTCGGGCTTCAGTTCCTGCGGCAACGCGCCAGCTACGTCCGCGGCGCCCGGCAAAGGGCGCCCCTTCCGTCATTCCGGCCAAAGCCGGAATCCAGGCCGGAACCACCCAGCAGCGCTCTAGCGCGCCCCCGCCTCATCCGAACATCGACAGCTGCTGGCTCTCCGGCTCCGCGGGCTCGGCGGCGGGCGCCGGGCCCTCCAGCAGTTTCGGGATTAGCGCAAAGTCGCTGCGCAGCACGTCGCGAAGGCGCATTTGCCGCAGCGCCGCCGCCGGGTGATAGACGGGAAGGAACGTGCGCCCCTCGCGGCGGCGGGGCACCCCGCGCGCCCGCGAGATCTGCGCGTCGGAGAAGTGCGCCTGTAGCGCGTGCCGGCCCAGCAGCACGATCACCTTGGGGTCGATCAGCTCGATTTGCCGGTCCAGGTATGGCCGGCAGGCCTCCGCCTCATCCGGCGCCGGGTCGCGGTTCTCGGGGGGGCGGCACTTGAGCACGTTGGCGATGAAGACCTCGCGCCGCCGCAGGCCGATGCCCTCGATCAGCTCGTCCAGCAATTGCCCGGCGGCGCCCACGAAGGGCCGCCCCTGCTGATCCTCGTGATAGCCGGGACCCTCGCCGATGAACATCACCGCCGCGTCGGCCGCGCCTTCGCCGGGAACGGCGTGCGTGCGACCCCGCGCCAAACGGCAGCGCGTGCAGCCCTTGACGGCGTCGGCGAGCACAGCCAGATCGCTGAAGGTGGGGAGGGCCTCCGCCACCTAGACGGCCACAGGCGTTCGCGTGAGGTAAGCGTCCAGCGCGTAGGCGTCCATCACCGTTCGCAGGGCGGCCTTCATGTCGTCGGGCAGGTCGACCAGGGGAAGTCGCGGAACGCCCACGTCGAATCCACCCAAGCCCAGCGCGGCCTTCACGGACACCGGATTCGGCCAGCCGGCCGGAAACAGGATTTGCGAGATGGGCAACAGGTGCAGGTGCCGGGCGCGCGCGCCGTCGAGATCGCCCGCGACGAACGCGTCGATCATCGCCCGGATTTCGCCGCTCACCACGTGGCTCGCCACGCTCACTACGCCCACGCCGCCCAGCGCCATGATGAGGTACGTGTCCGCGTCGTTGCCGCTGTATATGGCGAAGTCGTCCGGCGTCGAGCGCGCAATGTGGCCAATCTGCTCGAAGTCCGCGCTGGCTTCCTTGATGCCGATGATGTTGTCGATGGCGCTCAGCTGCGCCACCGTCGCCGCCTCGAGGTTGCACGAGGTGCGGCCCGGGACGTTGTAGAGGATGTTGGGCAGCGGCGTGGACGCCGCGATGGCCTCGAAGTGGCGGAAGAGCCCCGCCTGCGGCGGCTTGTTGTAGTAGGGCGTCACCTGGAGCAGGCCGTCGACGCCCACGTCTGCCGCCGCGCGCGACAGGTGGATGCTCTCGCTGGTGTTGTAGCCGCCCGTGCCGGCGATCACGCGCGCGCGCCCGTCGGCGGCGCTCAGGGCTTCTCGGTAGAGCGACATGCGCTCGGGCTCGGTCAGCACCGGCGACTCGCCGGTGGTGCCGGTGACCACGACGGCATCGTTGCCGGCGTCGATCAGGCCGTCGACCATGCGACCGAAGGTGTCGTAGTCGACCGACCCGTCGTCGTGAAACGGCGTGACGACCGCGGTGATGAGCCGACCAAAGGTCAGCATGGCATTCCCCCCTGCGAGGCTGGTTCGCGCCTCAGGCGCGGTGCGGTCACCCCGCACGCGACCCCCGCCCGGAATTGTACCCGCGACGCGGCAGCGTCCCATGGCAGCACCTTTGCCAGGTGTTGCACTTCGTTTGTGCATTTAGGGAATCCAGTTCGGTCAGGTAGATCGCGTGCCGGATTGGAGTAGCAGCGGGTCTCAGACCCGCCCGCATTCTGGCGGTCTCCAAACGACTCCGAAAGCGGGAACCCAGGCCAAGGCGGCGTACGTCAGATCTGGGGACGCCGCGCGGCCGATTGCGAGATCGTGGCGGCACGGCTCGATCCGCCGTCAGCGGTGCGAGTTCCCGTCCCCTCGCCTTTCGCGGCAATAGCGGACGGGAGCGCGGGAATGGCGCCAGATCGTCCTTGGTCGCTAGGGGTGAATTGCCGCAAGCCACCAAGCACTCACCGCCGAGCGCCCCCGGAGTAGGCCGGCATGCCCTACAACCATCCTTGGCATGCCCGCTGTTCGGTATTTGTATGGTATTATCGCGGGCCGTGTGAGGGGGTCCCGCGCGCGGTGGCTGTGTCGTCGCTCCGGCAGGCTGGGCGTAATCCCCTGCCATCGCCGCCTGCTGGAGCAACGCGAACCGCCGGCATCGCTGCATCCGCCGCGTCCGCGGGGCCTCTTCCGCGCGGTCTGGGCGTCGCGAGTCCCGGCCTAGCCGTCCGCCTCGTGGCGCTCAATCAGCGCCCAGAGATCCTTGCTGTCCGGCCACTCGAGCGAGTGCCGCCCCACGAACACCTCGCGCACGATGCCCGCGGGATCGATGAGGACCACCGAGGGCCGCGCCATGTTCCACGACTCGAAGTTGACGCGGACGTAGACGCCGTAGTCGCGGACCATCCGCCGCTTGGGGTCGACCAGCACCGGGAACGGAAGGGCTTCACGCTTGGCGAAGGCGTCTACAACCTTGAGGCCCTGCGCAAAAACGAAGGCGACGGCCACTCCCCGCCTCGTCCACTCGTCCAGCTCGACCTCGAGCCGCGCCATATAGCCGTGGCAGCTCAGTCACCAGACATGCCGCAGAAAGACCAAGTAGAGCCAACCGTCGGCAAAGTCCTGCAGCTCGGTGCGCTCGCCGGTTCCAGCGACGTGGACATCGAAGTCCGGCGCGTGCTCGCCGACGGCGAGCGTCGTCGAGCCTTGGGATCGCGGCATGTCGGCGTCCTACGTCACGATGTCCCGGCGTCGAAATAGTACGACCGCCAGGCCGGTGCCGACGACGGCCACTCCCGCCAGCACCACCGCTTCCAGCCACCCGAACTCCCCGGTCGCGAACTGCTCCAGCGGCCGCCAGTAGCGAAACAGCGACAGATGGCCCAACCACTCCAGCGGTTCGACCACCTCGGCAACCAGAAAGAGCACATACATCACCACGACGATGAGCGCGCTGACGCCGTAGGTGCGGCCCGGCTCCAGCAGGACCGTGGCCACGACCGCGGCAATCGCCGCGGCAGCCAAGCCGAAGAGCAGCAGCTGCACGTGCACCAGGACGATGTCGCTGGCGGGAATCGGCGTGTCGCCGGCCCAGGCGGCCACGCCGAGCAGCAGGCCGACCAGCGCGCCGGCCACGATGATCACCGCGCCCAGCGCCACCGCCGCCAACCGCGTGAGCAAAAATCGCTCGCGCGTGATCGGTTGCGCCAGCAAGACATCGAGGGTGTGGCGGCCGTAGGCCCGGGCAATGGTGCCGCCGCCGACCCACATGCCGAAGTAGGCGGCGAGAATGGGCAGCCAGGTGGTGAGCTGCGAGCCGAGGTATTGGAGAAACGCGCTTTGCTCGATGGCGGGACTGTCGAAGCCCCGACCCAGGAAGGCGGCGCGCGCCGCATCGGGCATGGTTTCGAGGAACGCGTCGAGATCCAGGTCGCGCGACGATGGCCAGAGCGCCATGACCAACAGCGCGAGAATGAACAGACCCACGGTGAACCAGAAAATCGCCAGGCGCCGATGCCGCAGGGTGTGCAGCAACAGATGCAGCGTCACGTCGCGGCCTGCTGGTCGTAGTAGCGTAGAAACGCGTCTTCCAGGCTGGGCTCGTCGATGGTCAGATCGGTGACCTCGAAGCGCGCCAGCGTCTTGATCACCCGGTCCACGGACCCGGTGACTTCGAAGCTGATCGCAGCGTCCGCGCGTGTCACCACCGTGGCGCCCTCGAGATCGTCATCGGTGGGCGTCGGCCCCGCGAATCGGGCGTGGAACCGTCGCACCCGGGTTTCAGTCAGCACGTCGACACGCTCCACGGCCACGAGCCGCCCCTCGCGCAACAGGCCCACGCGGTCACACAGATGCTCGGCTTCCGAGAGGATGTGGGTGGAGAGGAAGATGGTGCGCCCTTCGTCGCGGTACTCGGCCAGGATGCGTCCAAACTCCTGCTGCACCAGCGGATCGAGGCCGCGCGTGGGCTCATCGAGGAGATAGAGCGGCACATCGGCCTGCAACGCGCGCACGATGGCGACCTTTTGCCGGTTGCCGGTCGAGAGCGCCTTGATGCGGCGCGAGGTATCGAGGTCCAGCCGCTCGATGAGCTCGTCGGTGCGATGCACCGGCACCCCACCCATGCGCGCGAAGGCTCGCAGATAGGCCGCCACCCGCGTGGACTCATAGAGCGCGTCGGCGCTGGGCTGATAGCTCACGGAGCGCCGGGCCGCGGGCCCCTCCGCATGCACGTCGGCGCCGAAGATGCGCGCCGAGCCGCTGGTGGGCCGCATCAGGCCCAGCAGCAACCGCGCCGTGGTGGTCTTGCCGGCGCCGTTGGGACCCAGGAAGCCGAAGATTTCTCCCCGTTCCACCGTCAGCGACAGATCGGTCAACGCCTGCACGCTGCCGTAGGACTTCGAAAGCGACTCGGTGACGATAGGCGGCGCGTCGGTCATGGGCGGCGAGTCCCCGATCAGGCCGGTGGCGGCGTGTTCGAAGGCGACTCTACACGGCGTCGCCGCGTCGTGCAGTCTCGATGCGGTCCGAGTTCGCGGAAGGCCGAGGCGCCGCGCCAGGAGTTGCGGGGGTCCAGCCATTAGACTCGAACATGCAGCTGGACCTGTTTCCCCTCCACACGGTGCTGTTTCCGCGGATGCGGTTGCCGCTGCACATCTTCGAGCCGCGGTACCGCGTGATGATTCGCGCCTGCATCGACGAGGAGCGTCCGTTCGGCGTGGCGCTGATCCGCTCCGGGGAGGAAGTTGGCGAGCCGGCGGAGCCTCATGCGGTGGGGACCACGGCGCGCATCACCAGTCATGAAACGCTGCCCGACGGCCGGATGAACATCGAGGCGGTGGGCGAGGAGCGCTTTCGCATCGATGCGCTGGAGCAGCGGGAGCCGCACCTGACGGCGTCGGTGACCTTGGACGCGATGCCGGTGACGGATCCGCGCGAGATGGCGGCCCTGGCGGCGAGCGTGCGCGAGGACTACCGCAAGGCGCTGCGGCTGACGCTTGAGCTGCAGGGCGCGTTCGGCACCCACGAAGAGCTGCCGCGCGATCCGGAGCGCTTCGCCTATTTCACCGCGTCCGCCCTGCCGGCCACGGTCAGCACCCGCCAGAACTTGCTGGAATCACCGAGCGTCGAGGAGCTGCTGGCCCGCGAGGCCAAGCTGATGCGCCGGCTGCTGCGCGACCTCGATGAGCTCCTGGACGCGCGGCAGAACTCGCGCCTGAACTAGACCGCGGGGTGATCGGGCGGGATCGCCGCGACCGGCCGCCATGCGCCATGCCGCATCGCCCTCACGCCAACACTCCCCCTGCGCAGGTGTGCAGACCGGGGACATGGTTTACACATCGGAGCCGCTCGCGGCGCCCCCTCCGTCATTTCCCGCGGAGCCTGTCCCCGCGAAGGCGGGGAGCGGGAATCCACCCTTCATTGAACCTAGGGGCGGACAGGATGCGCCCGGTCATCCCCAAGCCCGGCTGGATTCCGCCAAGGTCGCTGGAAGGAAGAGAGAACCGGGCCCGACCGCGCCCAGGAGACCCCCCTCGTCACGTGTGCCTTGGCGCCCGCCCTCTACACTGGCCGCATCGTGCCTTGTGAGCGGGCACCGCAATGCAGCGAGGGCTGACGCATGGACAGTTCATCCCCCTATCCGGTCAACGTCACCGCCGAATATCCGGAGCGCAGCTCGCGATTGCTCGCCTTCTGCGGACTGACCTTCCTGATCAAGGGGCTATTGCTCCTGCCGCACATCATCGTGCTGTACTTCCTATCGATCGTGGCGGTATTGGCCCAGCTGGTGGGTTACGCCGCCATCATCATCACCGGCTGGTACCCCAGAGGGCTGTTCGACTTCCAGGTCGGCGTGCTGCGCTGGAATCTGCGCGTCAGCGCGTGGTTCCTCTCGATCGTCGACGAGTACCCGCCATTCCGGCTGCAGGATTAGAGCAGGCGCTACCCTGACCTAGGCCCGCCCGCCTCACCGGCGGCCCCGGTTTCTCGCGGGGACGCCGCCTGTATCCATGCGTGCGTCCGATCTGTCCGCCGACCGTCTTGAGCTGCCGGAGATCCTGGCGCAGGCCAGCGCCTACGCCGGCTTCGATCCGGGTCGCGCGCATGTCCGCGCGCTGCGGCCGACCACCGACCATGCCGAGGCGCGCGCCCGGCTGACGGCCACCGCCCAGGCGCGCTGGCTGCTGGGCGAGGCGCCGGGATTCAGCGTCGGCGGCGCGCAGGACGTTCGCGCCGCGGCCGACGCCGCCGCCCGAGGATCGCGCCTGAGCCCCACGGACTTGCAGGCCGTGGCCGCGCAGCTTCGCGCCGTGCGCCTCACCCGCCGCACCGTCGAGACCCACCGCGCGGACACGCCGGCGCTGTGGCGCGTCGTCGTGCCGCTGGCCGACCACCCGGAGCTTGGCTCGCGCATCGACGCCACGTTCGACGAGCAGGGCCGGGTCGCCGACACCGCCTCCCCCGAGCTGCAATCGCTGCGCCGCCGGCTGCGTCAGGCCACGGCCGCGGTGCACGCGATCATGCAGCAGCAGCTCCGGTCGCCCGCCGCGCGCGGCGTGCTGCAAGAGGCCCTCGTCACCGAGCGCGCCGGGCGCCAGGTGGTGCCGGTCAAGCAGGAGCACCAGGGCACCTTCCCCGGCATCGTGCACGACACCTCCGCCAGCGGGGCCACGGTCTACATGGAACCGCTGGCGGCGGTGCCGGCCAACAACCGCGTGCGAGAGCTGGAGGCGGCCGAGCGACACGAGATCGACCGGATTCTGCGCGCGCTGAGCGCAGCGGTCGGCACGCTGCGGGACGACATCGTGGCGGGGGTCGACGGCCTGGGCGTGCTCGACGGCCTGCTGGCGCTGGCCCGCTACGCGGATGCGCACGAGGCCGTGGAGCCAAGCATCGCCCCGGACGCGGGGTTCCAGCTGAAGGAAGCAAGGCATCCCTTGCTGGAGGGCGACGTCGTACCCATCGACATCGAGATTCCAGCCGGCGGATCGCAGGCGATCGTGATCACCGGCCCGAACACCGGCGGCAAGACCGTGGCGCTGAAGACGGTGGGGTTGCTGCACCTGATGGCGGCTTGCGGCCTGCACGTCCCCGCCGCCGGCGCGCGGCTCGCGGTGTACGACCCCGTGCTGGCGGACATCGGCGACGAGCAGAGTATCGAGCAAAGCCTGAGCACCTTTGCCTCGCACATGCGCAACCTGGTGGCGATGGTGCGGGCGGCGGGACCGCGCGCGCTGGTGCTGACCGACGAGCTTGGCGCGGGCACCGATCCCACCGAGGGCGCGGCGCTGGGCCAGGCCATCCTCGAACGGCTGCTCGACGCCGGCGCCGTGGCCGTGGTGACGACGCATCACCCGGAGCTGAAGCTCTTCGCGCACCGGCACCCACGGGCGCGCAACGCCAGCGTGGAATTCGATTCCGCCACTTTGCGCCCCACGTACCGCCTGCTGATGGATGTCCCCGGTCGCAGCAATGCCTTCGACATCGCCACGGGCTTGGGACTCGATGCCGAGATCGTCGAGGCCGCTCGGGCCAAGCTCTCGGCGGAGTTTCGCGATGTCGAAGGGTTGATTGGCGCGCTCCAGCACGAACGACGGGAACTGTCGGAAGCTCGGGCAAACGTGGCCGACGAAGCGGAACGGGTCACCGCGGCGCAGCACGACCTCGACGAGCGGTTGGCGGGCGTCGACGCCGAGCGCGAGCGCGTGGTGGGCGATGCCCGGCGCGAGGCCCGCGCGCTGCTGCGGCAAACCCGCGCCGCGCTGCGGCAAGCCGAGCAGGCGGCGCGACAGGCGCCCGGCGCCTCGACCGACGTCGCGCGCAGGCGCATGCGAAATCTCGAAGCGAAGCTCGATGCGACGAGTCCGCCCGCCGAGCTCCCGCGCGCAGCGCCGCTACTCGAGATTCGGGAAGGGGACCGGGTGCGGGTGGAGGGCTACAGCCGCGAGGCGGTCGTGGTGGCCGTGGACGACGCCGAAGCCGTGATCGGCGCCGGCAACGTGCGCGCGCGCGTGCCTCGGGCGCACGTGCAGGAGGTGCTCGCGCCACAGCCCCAACCCCGGCCGCGGGCGCGCCGACGCGGGACGGCGGTCCCAGCCGAGGTCCACGTTCGGGGCGAGCGCGTGGTCGATGCCTTGGAGCAAGTGGACTTGGCGTTGGACGCCGCCGTGCTCGAAGGAGCGTCGGCCCTGCGGGTGGTCCATGGCGTCGGCACCGGGACGTTGCGCCGAGCAATCCGCAGCCACGTGGGCGAGCATCCGAGCGTGGTCGACCTATCGGACGCGGCGCCAACCGCGGGCGGCGCCGGCGTCACCGTCGTCGCGCTGGCCGGCGGCTAACGACCGGCGCGATCTCGCTGAGCAAGCCCTCCTCCGTTCGCCCTGAGCGCAGTCGAAGGGCGTGGTTCGACAGAGCCTGTCCTGAGCCTGCCGAAGGGCTCACCACGAACGGAAGCGGCGCTACTGCTGCAGGATCTCGAACTCGACCTTGGGCTCGCGGCGCAGCAGCCAGCGTGCCAGCGCCCGGCGCACGGATTGATGGCGCGCGGCGAACGCCAGGACCGACGCGGTCACGCCCAGGGCGCCGCCCACGACCAGCCCCATGCCGAGTCCGGTGCCGAATCCTCGCGACATGCGCCCTCCCGCGCCTACTGCAAGCGAGCCACGACGGGGGCGTCGCTCCAGAGCTCATCCAGCCGATAGTACGCCCGCGCCTCGGGCGCAAATACGTGAACCACGACGCCCCCAAAGTCGGCCAACAGCCACCCGTCCGTCACTTCGCCCTCGAATTGCGGATGCGATGCGGATGGGGGAACGGGTTCGCGGTCCAGGGCGTCGCGGATGGCGCGCATCTGGACGGTGCTGCCGGCGGTGCACACGACGAAGTAGTCGGCAATGATCGTGAGGCCGCGCAGGTCCAAGAGGGCAACATCCGTGGCGCCCCTTTCCGCCAACACCTCGACCACACGGCGCGCCCGCTCGAGTGGGATCAGCGTGCGCTGTGCTCAGGCATCATGAGGTGCCGCGATTATATCCGACCCTCCGCGGCGTCCCGATGCCCGTAGAGACCGTGGCGTCCGATGTAGTCAGCCACCGCGCGGGGCACCAGTCCATCGAGCGAATCCCCAGCCGCAATGCGTCGCCGCACGTCGGACGCCGCGACCTCGCTGGCCGCGTCGGGGAGGATGCGAACCCGCGTCGCGGCCGCGGGATGGTCGCGGACCAGGTCGTCGGGCAGCGCCGCGTCAAATCCGGGCCGTGCCACCGCGATCACCTCGCTGAGCGCGAAGATGCCATCCGTGTCGCGCCAGGCCGCCATGGCCTCCAGGGCGTCCGTCCCGACGATGAGCGTGAACACCGAGTCGGGATGGGCCTTGGTGAGCGTTCGCAGCGTGTCGATGGTGTACGAAGGGGCCGGGCGCGTGAGCTCAAGGTCCTTGACTTCCAGCCACGGGCGATCCCGCACCGCCAGGCGGCACATGGCCAGGCGGTGGTCGGCGGCCGCGTGCGGCGTCCCGCGAAACGGCGACCGGGCGGCGGGGATGAGCCAGACGCGGTCGAGGGCACAGGTGTCCTTGACCAGCCGCGCCACGGCCAGATGCCCACAATGCACCGGGTCGAAGGTGCCGCCGAGGAGTCCAATGCGCATGCGCCGGCTACCGCACGACCAGCTGGCGCGGTCTGCCGCTGCCCGCCGTGGCGAGCGCGGCGCGCACGAGAGCCGCGCTGCGCAGCGCGCCGGAGAGGTTGGGCGCCTCCGCGGGCGCTTGGCCGGTGCGAACCGTCTGCACCAGGTCGCGCACCGCGTCCCCAATGCCGTCGGCCGGACGCCAATTCACCGTCCCCACGTGCGAATTCCCCACCGCCCGGAATGCGTGAGCCGTGTCCGCTGCGTCGATCTCGGCGTCGTTGAAGCCGGCGAGCGTGGCCGTGGTGAAGCCCTCCGTCAGCGTCACCGTTCGCCGGCCGTCGGTGAGCTGCACCAGAGCGGCGAGCCCGTCGCCAGGCTCATCCAGACGGCTGACCGCAAACGCCGCGCTGCCGTGAGCGCCGAACTCCAGCGTGCCGGCCACGGTCGATGGCGCGCCGGGATCGGTTGACGTTCCAGGCCCGGATTCGGCGTACACGCGACTCGGCGATCGGCCCATCAGGTGCGTCAGGATATCGAGCGTGTGAAAGGCCGCCACGGGCAGCGAGTCGCCGCCCAGCGTCGTGACGTGCGCATGCATGAACTTGGGCGCTGTGAGCAATCGGCGCGCCAGCCGCACGACGGGAGAGCTTCGCCAGGGCAACGCGGCCAGCGCCGGCGTCGGCAACGCGCGCAGCGCCGACCGCGACTGCGGGGTGGCGCCGAGCGACACGAGCGCGCCGGGATCGATGAGCATGGGGAGGCCAGCGGGGGCCGGCTCGGGCAGAGTCGCGGCGTCGGCCAGAATGAGGGCCTGGGTGCCCGGCACCGGTACGACGTCCGCCTCGGCAACGGTCGCCACGGCAGCGGCGTAGCGCCGCGCCACGGGGCCTTCGCCCACCACGGCGACGCGCACGGGGCGATCCATAGCTATCGAGTCTCCGAACCGTGGGCCAATGGGCTTTCCTTGCCGTGCGTCGGGTGGAATCTGCCGCGGGGATACCCCTCACCCTAACCCTCTCCCTTGGGAGAGGGGACCGGATTGGGGAGCGGGGACCGGACTGCCGCCGCGGCATTGGAATGCGTCGCTCCCATCGAAAGACTCTTGCGTAACCCTTCGTCATTCCCGCGAAGAGCCTGCCCCGTACTCGATACGGGGCGGGAATCCACCCTTCATTGAATCTCGGGGCGGACAGGACGCGCCCGGTCATCCCCAACCCCGCCTGGAATTTGCAAGGGTCTAATCAAGGAAGAGGGGAACGGGCCACCGCCGGTGCATCGGAATACGCCTGATGTCGAGCGGATTCACCAATTGTCGATTTACCGCCGTCCCGCGTCGCGTCAACCGCGCTACGATGCGGCGGGCAGCACAGCGAGACTCGCGGAGCGCACATGGCCACCGAAGCCCTGAGGCTGGAGGGTTGGGCTCTCATCCTGGGAGCGTCCAGCGGATTCGGTGCCGCCACGGCGCGACACCTGGCGAGCTGCGGCATGAATGTGGTGGGCGTGCATCTCGACCGCCGCAACACGCAGCACCTCGCCGACGCCGTGCGCGACGACATCGAGGCCGCCGGCGGCCAGGCCAGGTTCTTCAACGTGAACGCCGCGGACGCCGATGCGCGCGCGCGGGTGCTGGACGAGGTCGCGCCCGAGCTGTCGGCGCATCAGCCGCCGGTGCGCGTGGTGCTGCACTCGCTGGCCTTCGGCACGCTGCGGCCGTTCATCGGCGAGGACGGCGAGCCAGGCATGTCGTCGCGGCAGCTGGAAATGACGCTAGACGTGATGGCGAACTCGCTGGTGTATTGGACCCAGGACCTGGTGGCGCGGGACTTGCTGGGCGACGGCTCCCGCATTCTGGCGATGACCAGCGCCGGCTCCGACCGCATCTGGCCGGGATATGGAGCGGTTGGCGCGGCCAAGGCCGTGCTCGAGGCCCACGTGCGCCGGCTGGCCGTGGAGCTGGCGCCGCGGCAGGTGACGGTGAACGCGCTGCGCGCCGGCGTGACGGACACTCCCGCGCTGCGCAAGATTCCGGGTCACGAAGAGCTGGTGGCCAACGCCCAGCGGCAGAATCCCGGCGGGCGGCTCACCCGAACCGACGACATCGCACAGGCGATCGCGGCCATGGCGCTGCGTGAAACGAGCTGGATTTCGGGCAACGTCATCGGCGTCGACGGGGGCGAAAACCTCGCCGGCTAGCCCCAACCGGTCGGGCCCCGCACGTTGTCCGCCAAGTGGTTATGCTATGGCCCGAAATCGACGCCGGCCGCTGCCCGGCCGGTCGGGGGGCTTGACCATGTGACGACGCCGCGGGGCCGACGACGACTCCCCCGCGATCCTGTGGGAGCCCCCATGAGCAGCCGCGGCTGGTGCTCCCCCATTGTCGGCGCGGCAATGGCCTGTGACCCGAGCATCGGCGCGGGGTCGGAAGCGTCGTTTACTTTCACAGGAGCGTTTGCCCTATGACATTGTTCTGGTCGCGCGGCCAGCCCCGCTGGGTCGCGACCTTCCGAATTCTCGCCGCCGTCGCCATGGCGCTGGCGGCCTTTCTCATCGTTCGCGGCGTCGTTCTGGCCGCCGGCGATCCCGGCGGCGCGGACACCCTCGCGGCCGAGCCCGGCGCGGGCGTCGACTTCGTCTGGACGCTGACCTCCGGCGCGTTGGTGTTCTTTATGCAGGCCGGGTTTGCGCTGCTCGGCGCGGGCCTGATCCGCGCCAAGAACACCGTCAACTACCTGACGAAGAACATCCTGGACTTCGCCGCCGCCGGGCTGTCGTTCTGGGCCTTTGGGTACGCCTTCATGTTTGGCGGCTCGGGTCTGCCGGGAATGGAAGACGGCAACGCCTTCATCGGCTTTTCCGGGTTCTTCCTGGTGCGCGACGCATATGACGTGTCGACGACCAGCTTCTGGTTCTTCCAGATGGTCTTCGCCGCCACCACGGCCACGATCGTCGCCGGCGCGGTGGCCGAGCGCACCAAGGTGACGGCCTACCTGGCCTACGGCTTCCTCGTCACGGCGCTGATATACCCCATCTACGGTCACTGGATGTGGGGCGGCGGCTGGCTGGGCGGCGAGCAGCTCGAATCGTGGGTCGGCGCCGCCGCCGTGGACTTCGCCGGATCGGGCGTGGTGCACACCATCGGCGGAGTTCTGGCCCTGGCCGGCGCGGCCACCGTGGGCGCGCGGCTGGGCAAGTACGGACCCAACGGCGAAGTGCGGAGCATTCCCGGCCACAACATGGTCTACGTGGTGATCGGCATGTTCGTGCTGTTCTTCGGCTGGTTTGGCTTCAACGGCGGGAGCACGGTGGCGGGGAATGACCTGCGCATCGCGGTCATCATCACCAACACCTTCCTGGCCGGAGCCACCGGCGCGGTCACGGCCGCGTACCTGGGCCTGGTTCGCACGGGCCGCATCAGCGCGGCCAGCACCAGCAACGGCGCCCTGGCCGGGCTGGTGGGCATCACGGCGCCCTGCGCCTTCGTGGCGCCCTGGGCGGCGGTGATCATCGGCGCGATTGCGGCGGTGTTGATGCTGGTGAGCGTCCACGTCGTCGAGCACCGGCTCAAGATCGACGACCCGGTGGGCGCGTCGTCGGTGCACGGCACCGCCGGCGTGTGGGGCCTGCTGGCCGTCGGCATTTTCGCCGATGGCACCTACGGCGAGGTGAGCGGGTTTATTGCCGGCAACGGCTCGCAGTTCGTGGCGCAGCTCATCGCGGCCATCGTGGCCGTCGCGTGGGCGCTGACTACGGGACTGCTGCTGTTCAACGTCCTCAAGCGGACGGTCGGCCTGCGCGCCTCACGCGAGGAGGAGCTGAGCGGGTTGGATCTGCCGGAGCACGGCGAGTCGACGTATACGCACGACGACGCCGAGCCCGAGGCGGAACCGGCGCCAGAGCCAGCGACCTAGTCGCGGATCGTCAAACGACGGGAAAGGGGGCGGACCCTCCGGGGTCCGCCCCCTTGGCGTCAGGGGACTCTCGAACAGGTGAGGCAGCGGCGGTTCGCGAACCGCCACCCGTATCGAGTACGGGGCAGGCTCTAGTCGTGCGGGAAGAGGTTGAGCGACCGCTAGATTCCCGCTCCCCGCCTGCGGAGACCTTGGCGTAATCCCTTCGTCATTCCGGCGAAGGCCGGAATCCAGTCCGGCCGAATCTGGAGGCGCGTCGGATGCTTGGCGTCGGGCGGGTCTGAGACGCGCCCTTGCCGGATTTTGCGGAGTTTCCCTCTGCGGGAATGACGGAATCGACGGCTAGCCCGCCGGCCACATGGCGCCGGGATTGAGGCGCTGATCCGGATCGAAGGCCTGCTTGAGGGCGCGCATGGCGTCGAGCGTCGCCGGGGTCATGGCCTGCGAGACAAATCCCCGCTTGACCCGGCCAAGCCCATGCTCGCCTGACAACACGCCGCCGGCGGCCAGCCCCACGTCGGCGATGACGCCCAGCATGGCGGCCGCCGCCTCGCGCTCCGGCGGGTCATTGGGGTCGTACAGCATGTTGGGGTGGAGCGTGCCGTCGGCGGCGTGGCCAAAGATGGCAATGGGGACGCCGCGGCGCTCGGCTTCGCCGCGGATGCGCGCGTAGGTGTCCGGCAACGCGCGGCGGGGCACGCAGATGTCCTCGCCGATCTTGGCGGGTCGAATGCGGCTCAGCGAGGCCGTGAGTCCGCGCCGCGCCGCCCACCAGCGCTCGGCGACGGTGGCGCCGACAACCTCCACGCCCGCGCTCTGCCGGTCCACGACTTCGAGGAGCAGCAGCTCGTCCGCCCGCACCGCTTCGGGCTCGCCGTCCAGTTCTACCAGCAGCACGGCGCCCGCGTCTTCGGGCAGTCCCCGCGGTCGCGCCCGCTCGATAGCCTGAATCGTCTGCGCGTCGAGAAACTCCAGCTTGGCGGGCACGAGGCCGGCCTCGAGTAGCGACGGCACGACGGCGAGCGCGTCCGTCGGAGTGTCGAAGGCCGCCGCGCGCACCGTCCGTGCCGGCGGCGGCTCGATGAGCCGCACCTCGATCCGGGTGACGATGCCGAGCGTGCCTTCCGAGCCGACCAGCGCGTCGACCACCGGGCCATCGGCCGGGCGGGCGGCCTCGATCACCTCACCGCGGGCCGTGACGGCGCGCAGGCGCGTGACGAAGTCGCGGGTCACGCCGTATTTGAATGCGCTGGCGCCCCCGGCGTTGGTGGCCACGTTGCCGCCAAGCGTGGAACCTGCTTCGGAGGATGGGTCGGGTGGGTAGCACAGGCCGTGCGCCGCCGCGAAGTCGCGAAACGCGTGGGTGACGACTCCGGGCTGGACGACCGCCCGACGCGCATCCGCATCAAACTCCTCGATCGCCTGCATGCGATTGGTGTCGATGACCAGGGATTGCGGCGGCGGAACGGCGGAGGCCGCGAGGCTGGTGGCGCCGCCCCGCGCCAGGCAGGGAACGTCGGCGGCGACCGCCGCACGAACGAGCCGCCGGACCTCCGACTCGCTCTTCGGGAACGCCACGACGGCCGGTTGCCCGCGATAGCCCATCGTGGCGTCATAGGCATAGGTCCACAGGGCGTCCGGATCGTCGACGACGTTGGCGGCGCCGACGACGGCGCGGGCGCGGGCGGCGAGGGTCATCGGCCGACCCTGCAATGGGAGTCCTGACAGCAAGCAAGCAATCCCGTCGCCACTTCCCTGTCATTCCGAACGAACGTGAGGAATCTAGAGCCTCTGGCCTCGCGGCCGGGGTCGGGCATCTGAGATTCCTCGCTGCGCTCGCAATGACATCGGTAGGTCAGAAACGGCAAGGCTGGTACCTGCGGCGGCGCGCCCCACCACCCGGCCCGGTCGACGTTGTTGTTCGTATTTTGTATGGTATCGCGGTGCACACGCATGGGACTTCCCGCCGGCGGATCAGCCAGATGGCCGCACGGCTGCGCTTCATGCCCGGCGGATCGGGCTGGGCCCCAATCGTGGACGTGGCGGGGTACGCCGCCCAGCGCCGACTGGTGCGGCCGATCACGCTGTCGCTGCCTGCGGGAGTCGAGGCCGCGCTGATGCCGCGGCGGGCGCGGTTGCCGCTGCTGCTCCTGGGCGCGCACGCCCCGCCCGACTGGAAAAACGTCAGCGTGGCGCACGAACTCGGCCACCTGACCCTGCATCAGGGGCCGGCCGGCGTTCCTCATCCTCGGTCCACCAGCCGCCGAACGGAGTGGGAAGCCGACCAATTCGCCGTCGAGCTGCTGTTGCCGGACGTCCTCGTGGCGCGCTACGCGCTGAACGCGCACGGACGCATTGACGACGTGGCGGCTCGGCTGGTCGTGCCTCCGGCGGTCCTGCGGCGGCGTCTCCGTGAGCTGAGTGCGGCTAGGACGCCTTCTTGAGCAACGGCAGTCCGGTGCGCGGATTCTCCGAAACTTCGTAGCCCGCTGGCAGCTCGTCCAACACGCCGTCCTTCTCCGTTTGGGCGAAGAAATAGATCGTTTGCTGCCGCCCACCCCGCAAGGTCACGTCCCGCGAGTGCAGATAGTAGGTCTTGCCCGACTTCTGGCTGACTACGCTAAATGCCACCGGCTGTCCCCCTCGTCGCCGTTCGCACGGATTCTACAGACCGCGACGGAGCATACTCGGAAACGATCGCTACAGAAAGTCCAACCAGTGCCGCCAGCGAATGCGCCCCGCCCTTCAGGCGAGCCCAGAGATCGATCCGTCCTGGACGCGGCGTGCATCTCCGTCGGACTGCGGCGGTGCGGCCACGATGTCGATGTGCGCTGCCATGACGTGGTGGACTCCACGCAGGATGTGGCGCGGGAGACCGTGCGTCAAGGGGCCGTTGGGCCGGTGTTGGTCGTCGCCCAACGGCAGTCCGGCGGACGCGGTCGCCGCGGCCGCCGCTGGCTGCACGCGCCGGGCGGGTTGGCGTTCACGATTGCCGTCGAGACGCCGCCCGACGCGTCGTCGGCCTGGCCGACCATGGCCGCGGCCCTTGGGACGGCGCGCGCGATCGAGGCCCACACGGGCATCGCGCTCGGCATCAAGTGGCCGAACGACCTGGTGCATGGCGGACGCAAAGTGGGCGGCGTGCTGGCCGAGGCCCATGGACCGTGGTCGCTGGTGGGCGTGGGGCTCAACGTCAACAGCTCTCCGGGAGTGGCGGACGATACTCCGACGGCGTGCCTGGCGGAGATTGGCGGGGCCGCGCTGGACCTATCGGCGCTGCTGATCGAGCTGGCGGCGGCAATCGCGTGCGCGTTGGTGGCCGACCCAACCACGCGCCGGGCGCTGCAGCGGCCCTGGAACGAGTTGTCGGTGGTCCTGGGCGAACTGGTGTTCGTCAGCGGCCCGGACGGCCACGTCTACGGCCGCGTCGAGTCGCTGCCGGCCGACGGCAGTCTGCATCTGGCGCTGGGCGACGGGACCCGCCGCGTGATCACGACCGGGGACGTGTCCTTGCGCCTGGATCGGACCGGATGACCCACACGCGCGCGCTGCATTGGCTCGCGCTGGCGGCGGTGACCGGCCTGGCGCTCGCCCTGCGGCTGTTCGGACTGGACTGGGATCAGGGTCACCACCTGCACCCCGACGAGCGCTTCCTGAGCATCGTGCTCACCCAGATCCAGCCGCCGACCGACCTGGCGATGTACTTCGATCCCGCCGTGTCGACGTACAGCCCATTCAATCAGGGGATCGGCTTTTTCGTCTACGGCACGTTGCCGGTCTTCCTGGTCGATTGGCTGAGCCGGCTGCTGGGCATGCAGGGCTACGACCAGGCCTACCTGGTGGGCCGCGTGGCGTCGGCCATTGCCGACACCGGCACGGTGGTGCTGGTCTATCTGCTGGGACGGCGCCTGCTCGGCGCATGGCCCGGACTGCTGGCAGCCTTGCTGATGGCGCTTGCGGTCCACGCCATTCAGCTTTCCCACTTCTTCACAGTCGACACGTTTGCCACCTTCTTCAGCACCGCCGCGCTGTGGCTCCTGGTGCGCGCGGCCCACCAGCCCCGCTGGCTGGACCTCGGCATGCTT
The DNA here is from genome assembly GCA_026708035.1 of Chloroflexota bacterium. NCBI lineage: Bacteria > Bacillati > Chloroflexota > Chloroflexota bacterium. Next base: position 21,034 of record JAPOVQ010000023.1, read on the forward strand.
GGGCTGGCCATCGGGCTGGCGCTGGCGAGCAAGCTGAGCGCCGGGCTGCTGCTGGTCCTGGCGGCGGCATGGTGGGTGGCGCAGGGCTGGCGTGGCCGCAATCTGCGGTCGGGTCCGGCCGCCGCGGCGGCCTGGCTCGGTCGGGGCGTCCTGGTTGCCGTCGCGGCGGCCGTCGCGTTTCGGGTCGCACACCCTTACGCTTTTGCGTCCGCGTCCCCGCTGGACTGGCGGCTAGGCGAGCCATTCCTCAGCGCCGTATCCCAGCAGCAGGCGATCCAAACCGGGACCTATGACTGGCCGCCGGGCGTGCAGTGGGCCGGCACCGCTCCCTACCTGTTTCCGTTGGAGCAAATCGTGCGCTGGGGTGTGGGACCGGCGTTCGGCTTCGCCGCTCTCATCGGCATCGGCGCGTCCGTCGTAGTGCTGTGGCGCGGCGGCCGTCACCCGCTGGCCCTACCGCTGGCCTGGGCCGCGCTGACATTCGGCTACGGCGGGGCCCTGGTGCTCAAGACCATGCGCTATTTCCATCCACTCTATCCCGTGCTCGCGCTGGTGGCCGCGTGGGTGCTGGCCGAGATGTGGCGCCGGCGCCACCGCATCCCACGCATTCCCAGAAGGCTCGCGACCCGAGCCATCGTGATCGGTGGAGGTCTGTTGGTTGCCGCCACCGCCGCGTGGGCGGCCGCGTTCATGCAGATCTACGCGCGCGAGCATCCGCGCGTGGAAGCGTCCGCCTGGATCCACGCCAACGTGCCCGCCGGCGACCACGTGCTGACCGAGCACTGGGACGATCAGCTCCCGCTGGGGCTCCCCGGGCTGCCGCACGACCGCTACGCCTTTAGCCAGCTGCGCGTCTTCGATCGCGAGAACATCGACAAGCGCGGACATCTCATTCAAGCGCTCGGCGCCGCCGACGTCGTCGTGCTCTCCAGCGACCGCGGGGCGGCGACGATTCCCCGCATGCCGCAGCGATATCCGCTGGCGGGGCGCTACTACGACGCCCTCTGGGACGGGGCGCTGGGATTCCGGCTGGCCGCGCAGTTCGAGTCGCGGCCATCGCTCGGCCCGTGGACGATCGACGATGCGAGCGCCGAAGAGGCGTTCACGGTCTACGACCATCCGCGCGTCTCCGTGTTCCTCCGCGATGCGCCCGACATCGCCTCGCGGGTGGCGTCGAGCCTGGCGGAGGTCGACGAGCGCGGGGCCGTTGCGGTGCTGCCCAAGGAGTCGCAGTCAGCCCCAATCCTCCTGACCCCGGAAGCCGCCGCCGCCGTTAAGCGCGACGCCGAATGGCCCGACGTCTATCGCGAACGTCCGCTCGAGGGCTGGGCCGCGGTGCTGGCGTGGTACGGCGCTGGTCTGGCACTCACGCTGGCGCTCTGGCCGCTGCTGGCGCGGGCGCTCGGCGTGCTACCCGATGCCGGCTACGCAGCCGCGCGCGTGCTGGCGCCGGCGCTGGCGGTGCTCCCCGCCTGGTGGCTGGCCAGCGTGGGGCTGGCGCGCTTCGACACGCCGAGCATCGTCGGCGGCGCGGCCGCGCTGGCGCTGGTCGCCGCCGCGACGTGGTCTCGCGGCGGAAGGCCGTGGTCGGTGCTGATTCCGCGTCTGCGCACCGCGCTCATCGTCGAAGGCGTGTTCCTCGCCGCGTGGGCCGGGTTCCTGGCGCTGCGCGCGGCCAATCCCGATCTATGGCATCCCGTGTTCGGCGGCGAGAAGCCGATGGACTACGCCCATCTCAATGCCATCATCCGCACGCCCGCGTTCCCACCGCACAACCCCTGGTACGCCGGGGGCCACCTGAACTACTACTACTTCGGCCACGTGCCGACGGCCGCGCTGAGCAAGGTCCTGGGCGTGCCGCCGGGCACGGCCTACAACCTGGCGCTGGCCGGTTTCGCGGCGGCCATGGTTGCCGGAGTGTTTGCCGTGGGTCACGGCGTGTGGGCGCTGCTGCGGCGACCGGGTTGGCGGGCCGTGGCCGTCGGCGTCGCGGCGGTGCTGCTAGTCGTCGTGGCCGGCAACCTGCAGTCGGGTGTGCAGCTCGTGGAAATCGCGGGCGCCCATGCTGCCGACCCGGCGTCCGGATGGAGCGTTCTCGCGCAGATTCCGGCCACTATCGGCGGGAATCTGGGGGCCGACTACGACCTCTGGGCGCCCACACGGGTCATTCCCGACACCGTCAACGAGTTTCCGTGGTTCACGTTCACCTACGGCGATCTTCACCCACATCTGATGAACCTGGCGGCGACGGCCGCGGCGCTCATGGGCGCACTGGCCCTGGTGGCGCTGGGCGAACGCCGGCGGAGGGGCGAGACGGTTCACTGGTTCTCCTGGGTGGCCGTGCTGGCGTTTCAGGCGCTCGTGCTAGGACTGCACCGAGTCACCAATCCGTGGGACTTTCCCACCTATCTGGTCGTGACACTGGCCACGCTGACCTACGGACTCTGGCGCGGGGGCGGATTGGGCGGGCGAACCGTCATCGCGCTGACGGCGGGGACCGCCGCGGCACTGGTGGCGGCAAGTCACCTGCTGTTCCTGCCGTTCCACCGGCACTACGTGGAGTTCTACGGGGGCGTGATTCCCACCCCGCAAACCACGTCGGCGATTCAGTGGCTGCTCATCTTTGGGCTGCCGACCGCCATCGTGCTCACCCTGGCGGCGCGGACGGTCGCGCCGGCGTTGGCCGATCGTCTGCGCGGGAATGATCGCAGCGTTCCCGCCGCGGCCGCTGCCGTCCCGGCCCTGCTGGCGGTCGGGACGCTGGCAGCAGCGCTGGTTTGGGGCGCGGAGCCATGGTCCGCGCGCCTGTTGCTCGCGGGTCTCGTGGGAACGGTGGGCCTGGCGGCCTGGCGCGTGCGGGACCGGCCGCACATGCTCGTCCCACTCGTCCTCTTCGGCGCGGCGGCGCTGCTGACGGCGATACCGGAAGTGGTGGCCGTGCGGGACGACATCGGACGGCTCAACACGGTCTTCAAGTCCCACCTGCAGGCCTGGGTGCTCGCCGGGCTTGGAGCGGCGATTGCGTTGCCGCAGGTGGCGCGCGCGCTTTGGCGGCAACGATCGCCGCTGACCATGCCGCTGGGCGCGGGATGGGCCGTCGTGCTCGCCGGCATCCTGGCGGTGGCCCTGATCTACCCGGCGGCCGCGACCCCGCACAAGCTGAATCTCCGCATCCAGCCCCTGCCCGCCACGCTGGACGGCGAGGCCTTCATGGACGGCGGCGAAATCCTGGACGAGGGCAAGCCCGTGAGCCTGACGCCCGACTTCCGTGCGCTGACGTGGCTGCGGGACAACGTGACGGGCGCGCCGACCATCGTCGAAGCCCCGACCACGATCTATCGCTGGGGCGGTCGCGCGTCCGTCTACACCGGCCTTCCCACGGTTGTCGGGTGGGACTGGCATGCGCGGCAGCAGCACTGGGGCTACGTGCACGCCGTGGACGCCCGGATCGACGACGTGCGGGAGCTGTTCGACACGCACAACCGTTTCCGCGCGCGCGCGCTGCTGGATCGGTATGGCGTGGATCTGATCTACGTCGGTCCGCTGGAGCGCGCACACCACGAAGGACCCGCACTGACCAAGTTCGAGTCAATGGGCGACCTGGGCGTGACGCCGATTTATGCCGACGGCGACGTCACGATCTATCAAGTGGCCCCAGTGCCGGAGCGCCTGTTGACCGGACCGCGGGGATAGGTCGGCCGCAGCGGCTAGAATTCGGCCTCACGCGAAGGAGGCCTCATGGCCACATCCTTTCTGACCCGCGCCGTGCTGCAGCAGATTACGCAGCGGGTGCTGGCCAACATCATCGAGCAGCTCCCCCAGCGCATGGCGTCGGGGACCGAGCCGGGCGCCGCCGGTGACCGGGAGGCCGCCGAGCTACCGCGACTCAACGCCCTGGCCCTTTCTCAGCTTCAAACGCGCTTGGCGGAGTACGAGGCTCAGTTCGAGGCCATGGGCACGCGCATGGCCCGCATCGAGCGCGAGGTGGGATGGCGAACCACCGTGCGCATCGCCGGAGTCGGCGTGCTCGGCTTGGGTTTGGGCTTTCTGATCGCCGTGGCAGTGGGCGCGTTGGGGTGGATCGGATAGGTCGGCTTCGGGCGCCAGCGATCAGCCCTCGAGCGGCTCCCTCAGCCATGCCGGAATGTCCCGCGCCGCGTGCAGGACCCTCCAAACATCGATGTCCGCCTCTCGCTCAACGTAGAACACCAGAAAGGGGAATTCCCCCACGACCCACGAGCGCAATCCGGGGATATTCAGCTCAAGCGCGTAGCGCGGCGAACCGGCTGCCGGGTGTTCTCCCATGCGGCGAAAGGCTTCCTCCAGCATGTCGATGAAGGCCAGCGCGACTGTCGACTGCGCCTCCGCTAGGTAATGCTCGACAGCCTCGTCCACATCGCTCCGCGCCCGCTCACGCAGGATGACAGGCTTTCGGGTCACCCCTTACCGGCTTCGCGGACCCGATGGCGAAGCCGGTCGAAGTAGCCCGCGTCGGCGGTTCCTGCCGGCGGGGACGCCGCGCCCTCAAGGAGAAGGTCGTGCAGGCGCTGGAGATTGTGATCTTTGCGGATCAATTCGCGGACGTATTCGCTCGACGAGCTGTAGCCTCGCGACCTGACCTGCTGGTCCACGAAGGACTTGAGGGCCTGGGGAAGCGAAATGTTCATCGTGCTCACAAGGCAACGCTATCCGCTTTGGCAAAGATTGGCAAAATGCCGCGTGATCCCCGGGGAACCGGAGATCCTGTACCGCAATTCGTCAGTCGTTGGCACTGCGCATCCAGGGGCTGACTATCCATTTGCCCGCCGTGGTCCAGCCAGTTGAGCTGACCACAACGGTGCGCGGCATGGCTGACGGATGGGTAGCCGCCGGCAATTCGACCGGGGTCAGCCGGCGAGCGCCCGGTTTCGAAATCGCGGCCCGAGCGCAAGGGCGCGCTGACCGCTAGCCTGCCGGCGGCGGCAGGGAGGCGCTGCCCGCCTCGGCTGCGTCCTGGGTTGCCGGCGCGATGAGCTCGACCAGCACCACCAGAAGCAACGGATCGTCGGGATTGGTCGCGTCGACGCGGTAGGCGACCCGCACAACCGCGCCCGGCTCGACGCCGTCCGGCACCAGGTCCGCCGGGTCGTCCGGGATTCGGAACTCCACGCCGCCGACCCGGAGGGCACTCTCCGCAACGCTCTGGACGATGCCGCGGAGCGTGGGCAGGCGTTCCACCTCGACCTCTGATCCGCCGTCGTCCGGGGTCTCCGTCGGCGCTGGCGTCCCGGTTGGCTCCGGCGTGGGTGTGACTTCCGGCGCTGGCGTCTCCGTCGGCTCTGGTGTGGCCTCCGGGGTCGGGGAGGCGATTGGTTCTGGTGTCGGCGTCTCGGTAGGAGCCGGAGTTTGGGTGGGCTCTGGTGTGGGCGTGGCCTCCGGCGTCGGCGTGGCTTCCGGCGCTGGCGTCTCGGTCGGGGCCGGGGTTTCGGTCGGCTCCGGCGTCGGGGTGGTCTCCGGGGTCGGTGACTCGGCGGGGGCCGCAGTCTCCGTCGGCTCAGGCGTGGGTGTGGCCTCCGGCGTCGGGGACGCGGTTGGTTCTGGCGTCGGCGTGGCTTCCGGTGTCGGTGACTCCGTGGGGGCCGGGGTTTCGGTCGGCTCCGGCGTCGGGGTGGTCTCCGGGGTCGGTGACTCGGTGGGGGCCGCGGTCTCCGTCGGCTCCGGCGTCGGGGTGGCCTCCGGGGTCGGTGACTCGGTGGGGGCCGCGGTCTCCGTCGGCTCAGGCGTGGGCGTGGCCTCCGGGGTCGGTGACGCGGTTGGTTCTGGCGTCGGCGTGGCTTCCGGCGTCGGCGCGTGACCCAAGTTCACCAATCGCAGCTGGCCGTCGCTGTCGAGGACGGCCACGACCTGGACCCAGTCACCAAGGGCGATGGCCAGGTCGACTTGGGCTGCCGGTTCGTCTGCGCCGGGGAGGCGCACCGCGATGCCCGAAACCAAGAGCTGCGCGTCATCTTGAGCGTCGAGTCGCCCAACCAGCACGGACTGCTGCTCGGCCGCGACGACAGCATCCGCCGGTGGAGTCGCCTCGGGCGGCGTTTCGGTCGGCGCAGGCGACGGTGTCGGCGTCTCCGCGGCTGGCGTGGCCGTAGGCGGCGCGGTTGGCGCCGGCGACAGCGTGGGTGCGGCCGTTGGGGGCGGCGGAGCCGGAGCGGCCGTTGCCGCGGGCGCAGGGGACGGCGTCGGCAGCTCGGCGGATTCAGCCACCACGCCCGGAGTCGCGGTGGGCAGCAGCGCCAGGTTGGGGCCCCGGCGCGCGTCGAGGAGTCCCTCGTCTGCCGACTGGCTGGCCACGGCGATCGGCTCGCGGACGCCGGGCGCCGACGCCTCGGTCAGGCCCTGGAGCCGCGATTGGTGGTCGCGCAGACGACTCCGGAAGTCCGCGACGACCGCGGCGGCGTCCTCCCGGTCGGCGGGGCCGGCGGCCGCGCTGGCGATGCTCAGCGCGCTCACGCCCTTGCGCAGCGAGTCCCGATAGGCGTCGATGGCGTGCTGGACGGCAGTTCGGTCACCGGCGGGCGCCGTCTGCTCGATTTCACGCAGCCGCGCCTCGGCGTGCTCGAGATAGAGGGTCGCGCGCTCGTCCTCGTCGACGAAGGCGACGCGAAGCTCCTCGAGGGATAGGCGGTATCCATAGAGCGCGCTTCCCGGACCGCTGTTGACGGCGGCGAGCGTGACGCCGCCATAGGCCACGAGCGCCACCGCGACCGCGGCCACCACGCCGGCCAGGCGCACCGGCGTCAGGGGCGGTAGGCGTGGGATCAGTCGATCCCAGAGCGAGGTGATGGGCCGAGGCGGTGCGGCGGCGCGCCGCTGAAGCTCTTGATCGATCAGGGCGAGTCCACGGGCCATCTCGGCAGGCGTCATCGGCGGCGGCGTCATGGCCTGCAGGTCCAGCGCGACCACCAACAACTCGCGCAGGTCCGCAGCCATTTCGGGGTGGTCGCGGAGCACCTGGTCGAGGGAAGCCTCGCCACGCTGCACGCGGTCCAGGCTCTCCTCGAAGGCAGCCTGGAGTTCCTGGCTCATGCCGAGTCCCCTTGCAAAACGTTGCGCAGCGTGGCTATCGCCCGAAATTGCAACGCGCGCACGGCGGGCTCGTTACGGTCCATCAGCCGGCCAATTTCCGCGTGGCTCAGGCCAATGGCAAATCGATAGGTGATGACCTCGCGCTGATCGTCGGTGAGGTGCCGCATGGCTTTGCGCAGCTCTTCCCGCCTGGAGATGGCGTCGAACTGCGAGTCCAGCGTGTCGGACGGGTTGGCCAGCAGGCCCTCTTCGAGCGGCACCGTGTCGCGCGCCGCCCGCCAATGGTCGACGACGACATTCTTCGCAATGCGGTAGAGCCAGGCCGTGAACTCGCCGGTCGAGCGGTGCTCATAGCGCGCGATCGCGTCCATGGCCCGGATGAAGGTCTGGTTGGTGAGGTCCTCGGCCAACACGCGGTCATGGGTCTGATAGGCGATGAAGCGCTGGATCTTGGGCGCAAAGAGGCGATACAGCTCACCAAACGCCTCGCGGTCGAGACGCATGGAGGCCTCGATGAGTGCTTCGAGATGCTCTTCGGGCGATGCGATATCCACGTCCAGGGCGGCGGTCCTGCCAGCGTCGTAACGCGCGGCGCGATCGAGCGTTATCCGGGGAGGCGAGGCCGCCTATTCCATCATAGGGCCGGACCCGGCCGCACTGGAGACCATTGCGCAATCCCCCCAGTGGGGCTTGGAGAGCAGGTCCGGTCCCCTCTCCCTTGATGGGACCGTTGCGTACCCCATCTTGAGGGGGCTGGGGAGCCGGTCCGGTCCCCTCTCCCTTGATGGGAGAGGGCTACGGTGAGGGTGATCCGAGGCTTGGGCGTGGGATGTCGACCATCTACGACTAGGTCCCCACACCGCGGGCACGGCCGGCGAACCATGCGCGCGTCCGGGCCAGTCCTTCCGCCAGATCCACGCGCGGCGTCCAACCAACCGCCTGGCGCGCCAGCGCCGCGTCGCCGATGTATCGCGCCACCTCGGCCTCGGGATGCGGGTGCGGCACGTGGCGGACGCGCGAGGGATCGCCCGCAATGAGGCGGGCAAGCTGGGTGATCGACGTTTCGGCGCCGGAAGCGAGATTCAGCGTGAGGTCCACCGCGGATTCCGTCGCCGCGTCGACGATGCCGCGCGCGCAGTCCTCGACATACACGAAGTCGCGGGTCTGTGCGCCATCGCCGTGGACCTCGAGCGGCGCGCCGGCCAGGTCGCGGCTCAGGAAGCGCGCCACCACGCCGCCTTCCGCGTCGTCGCGCTGCCAGGGGCCGTAGACGTTGAACGGGCGCACCGTGGTTAGACGCAAACCATAGGTCCGCGCGTAGCTCTGCGCGATGATCTCGGCGGCGAGCTTGGAGGCGGCGTAGGGCGACGCCGGGATCGCCGCGGCGTCTTCCGCAAGCGGCTCGTTGGCGGCGGCGTAGACGTGACAGGTGCTCACCAGCACGAGGCGCAGGTCCCGGCGGCGAGCGGCCTCGGTCACAACCAGCGTGCCCAGCACGTTGGCGCGCATAGCGCCGGTCGGGTCGCGCACGCTCGCACCTACTGCGACGTCCGCGGCCAGGTGGTAGACCGTGTCCACGTCCGCCATCGCGCCACTCACGGCGTCGGCGTCGGTGACGTCCGCCTGAATCAGCCCGGAATAGGCCGGATCGCCTTCGAAAGCCTCGAGGCCCGCGGAGCGGCTGCGCGACAGGTTGTCGAGCACGCGCACCGGCTCCCCGCGCTGCAGTAACTCAGCCACCACGTGCCGCCCGATGAAGCCGGCGCCGCCGGTGACGAGCGCGCTCAGGCGTCGACCTCCCGCAGCCAGTCGGCCATGCGCGCGATGCCCGTGGCCAGCGGCGTCTCGGCGCGCCAGCCAAGCTCGCGCTCGATGCGGCCGGTGTCGGCGCACAGCGCCGGCAGGTCGCTGCGCCGTCCGGGCATGACTTCCACGGCGCTCGTCGAGCCGGTCACGCCCACGATGAGCTCGGCGAGGTCGCGGATCGAGGTCTCCCGACCGGTGCCGATATTGAAGACCGAGCCCGCCAATCGCGGACCGGCGCCGAGCACGCGCGTATAGGCGTCGACCGCGTCGTCGATGTACATGAAGTCGCGCGTCTGCGTCCCCCCGCCTTCCACTCGCAGGGGCTCACCGTGCAGTGCGCGCACGATGAAGGCGGGGATGACGGCCGGATAGCCCACGAGGTTCTGATGGGGTCCGAAGGTGTTGAAGTTGCGAATCAACACCACCGGGTGCCCCCACCAGCGATTAATCGCCAGGCAGTGCATCTCGCCCGCCACCTTGCTGGCGGCGTAGACCGACCGCGGCTGGAGCGGATGCCACTCGTCCATCGGCACGCGCACCGGCGCGCCGTAGACCTCGGGCGACGAGGCATATACCAGCAGCGGCGGCCGCCGCATGCCGGCGATGGCGTGGGCGAAACGAAACGTCCCATGCTCGTTGGCGGCGAAGTAGCCCGCGGGGTCGTCCATGGACTCCGGGACCGAAATCCGGGCCGCGTAGTGCACCACGGCGTCGGGCGCCAGGTCCTCCAGGCGCTCGGTGGATAGCTCCGCGAAGTCGCCCGTCACGACCGTCAGCCGGTCGCAGCGCGCCGCCTCGACGGTGAGCGGGTCCGGTCCCGGATATTCGCGCGAAAAGTCGTCAACGCCGATCACCTCGGCGTGCGGATCGTCGGCCAGCAGGCGGCGCGTGAGAGTGATGCCGTACATGCCGGCCGCGCCCGTGATGAGCACCCTCATGCGAGCGTCCAGTCCAGCGACGCACGGCAAGCAATGGCGAGTGCGTTCACGGAAGCCAGAGTATAGGCTGTGGGACAGTCCTGATTAGCACTCTCGATCCGGTCTCACGGTTCACTCCGCGGCCTGCCACCCGTCAGCCGTGACTCACACCTCTGGCGTTAGTTCGGCTCGTTCGCAACAGACTGGCTGAAAGCGATGAGCCCGACTCCAGGCAGCCGGGCGTCATCTATCTCCAGGTGATTCGAACGGCCGGTCGTACGGCCAAGCTCTGTCCTGCTGAATGTCGCGGAACCATCCTTCGTGACGCCACAGCACGTCGTGCCAGTCGGGTCGGCGGGGCTCAACTCTGTGTTCATTGATCAGGTGCCAGACGACCTGCTCGAGCGAAATCCGGCGTGTTGGGAGATGAAGTCGCGGGAATGGCCTGATCCCGCTGTAGCCCGCTGGATCCGCTTGGACATGCAGATGGCAGCGCGGATAAGGCGATGATGCAGCCTTGTCGTACTGGAAGGAGAACAGAGGTCTTGGTTCGTCCAGGTCCTCGCCGGCCTGGTAGGTGTAGGTCGCCCGAGTGGTTTCGAGCCGTGCAGGTGGCGGTTTCGTGGACTCACGGTTCATTTGTAGGGTCATCTGGACGTTCAGGTACATGCCGTTACTGAGCGACACCGGCCACCCGTGCTGCGAACTCCGAGACACGCGGTGACCGACGACAAGCACGCTTTCGGCAAGCCATACATGACCAAGCTCCGCGGGCGTGACGAGCTTGTAGACCTCGCGGATTCGGCGCAGAAAGTCCCTAGCAGCCCGCTGGCTGCTATGCCTCGCTGGGCTCGGCAATCAGATCAGCGACGTGGCAAAGGGAGCGGAATCTCAAATCGCCGTGGTATTGCTCCGGCGGGTTCTGGTAGATCGCAAGAAACTCGTCGGCCGACAGGTCGAAGAGCCGCCGCGCGTCTCGGTCCAGCGCCTGCCAGACGTTCTCTCGCGTCACCTCCACGTGCTCGTACCCATCCGGCAGCCATTCGGGGCGCCCATTGGCGGTTGTGTCCATGGCCCGGCTAGCCCTCTCGAGTGTACGCACGCTGCGTGCACATTAGCAGGGTCGCACCTTCCCGCCCGCCATGCCTAGCTCGGCGCGCCCGGTTCGTCCCCGGGCGAGTTGGGATGGACTCCCGCCTCCGCGGAAATGACGGCCTGGACGGCTGACACGGCCAAAGCGATCCAGAATCAAGCCCACAGCTTGGCGGGGATTCCACGGACGGCGACACTGGGGAGCCGAGACTTGCTGGGAGTAAGCACATGGCGGTGATTGCCGACGCCGAGATTGCGCAGCGGCTCCTCGACCACCCGGGATGGGCGTTTCAGGACGGCGCGCTGGTGAAGAAGTTCGAGTTGCCGGGGTTCATGGACGTGGTGCGGCTGGTCAACGACGTGGCCGGGCCGGCGGAGGCCGCCGACCATCATCCGGACATGTTCATCAACTATCGCCGCATCACCTTCACGCTGGTGACGCACGACGCGGGCGGGGTGACGGAGAAGGACTTTGCGCTGCTGGAGGAGATCGAGAAGGCCGCGGCGGGGTAGCTCGGAGCCGGTCGCCTCGATGCCGTGGCTCGTCGCCGCGTGTCTCGTCGCCATGCTGGCGCTGACGCCGCTGGCCGCGTGCGGGATGTCGGTGGGCGACGAGCAATCGACCTGGGGCGGCCAGGGACCGGCGCCGCTCGTGGCGACGCCGACGGCGGAGTCGTCCGGTGGGGAGAAAGCGCCGTAGCGAACGCCTGAGGTTCGCCGGGACTCAGTCGATTGAGGCGACGGCGGGTGCGGTCTTCTAGAGAGGATGCGAAGCGGGTCATTTCGTTCGGAGTCGAAGTTAAACCCCGAACATGCCAAGAAACTCCGGGCTCACAGGTGTAGCGACCGGGTGCGGCGCCTTCCGCGCGTGCCCAAGTTGGTCGTTTTTCCGGCTCTGAAACGGAGTCCAGGCCGCCCGAAGCGCCGTGCCTTTTCCCGCCCCTTAGATTCCTCGCCTGCGGCTCGGAAAGACAGGAAGGGGAAGGGGCCGGGCCGAGGATGCTCTAGCCCGGGCCTCCGGCCACCCGGCCGCGCGCCATGACGAAGTACTGCTCCGTGGTGGTGACCTCGACCCGGTCGCAGACCAGTCCAAAGAGAAACCGCAGGTCGAGCGGCGACCAGTAGATCTTCCAGATGTCGTAGACGCTGCCGTCCTTGAGGTTCCGGCGTTGCTGCTGGACCCTCGGCCCCACGACTCGCTGCCCTTGATGGCCGCTGGTGCGGCTTTGGGCCGAGTCGACTAGCCAGAGCCAGCCTCCCGGCCGCACGACGCGCCGCGCCTCGCGCATGAACTCGACGGCCCGGCTCACCGGCACGTGGCTGAGCCAGAAGCCGAAGAAGCAGGCATCCGCGGCGCCCTCGGCGACCGGCAGGCGGTAGGCGTCGGCGCGACAGCGCTCGACCGCGTCCGAGGCGCCGGCGATGCGTTGGGCACTGGCGATCATCTCGGGGGCGTAGTCGGTGGCGATCACGCGATTGCGCGGCGCCAGACGCCGGGTCCACCAGCCGGTGCCCGCGGCCACTTCCAGGACCGTGGAATCTCGGAGCGGCTCGATGAAACGGTCCATCTCGGCAAGCTCGCGGTTCCACGCCGCATCCGCCTCGGGTCCGTGTTGGTAGCTGCCGCGGCGTCGATACCAGTCCTCGAACTCATCGGCGCGGGCGCGGTAGTAGTCGCGCGTCTCGGCCTCTACCTGCGCGACGTCACGGGAGGGCATTGGACTAGCGCGCGGCCGCCAGCTCGGCCGCCACGTCGCAGATCACGTCGGCCGCGTAGCGCACGTCGTCCTCGCTCACCTGGTGATGCGTGACGGCGCGAACGCTCGGCGTGCCCTCGAAGCCGATCAGGCGCACGCCGCGAGCCTCGGCGCGTTGGGCGAACTCGACCGCCGTCGCCATGGCCGGGTCCACGTCGAAGAAAACGATGTTGGTTTCGAGGTCGTCCAGCTCGACCGTGAGGCCGGGCGCATCGCTCACGATCTCGGCCAGCAGGCGGGCGTTGGCGTGGTCCTGGACGAGCTTGGGCGGAGTCTCTTCGAGGGCGACGAGGCCGGCAGCCGCGATCACGCCCGCCTGCCGCATGCCGCCGCCCAGCATCTTGCGGACGCGGCGCGCCTCATGGATGAATGCCTCGGAGCCGACCAGGAGCGACCCGACGGGCGCGCCGAGCCCCTTGGAAAGGCAGAACTGCACGCTGTCGGCCTCGCTCACGAGGTCACTGACCGGCGTGCCGAGCGCCGCCGCCGCGTTGAAGATGCGCGCCCCGTCCACGTGGACCAGCAAGCCGTGCGCGCGGGCGGCGCGGCCGATTTCGGCCATGTTTTCCGCAGTGATGCACACGCCCCCCGCGCCATTGTGGGTGTTCTCCACGCAGACGAGGCGCGTCGTGGCCAGGTGCACGTCCCGCGGCTTGACCGCCGACTCGATGAGCTCGGCGGTGAGCACGCCGCGCGGGGCGTGCACGGTGGTCATGGTGACGCCCGCCAGCGAGGCCCAGCCGCCGACCTCCCACATCACCAGGTGGGCGCGTTCTTCGGCGATGACATCGTCGCGGGGACGACAGTGCGTGATGAGGGCGCAGGCGTTGCCCTGGGTGCCACTGGTGACAAAAAGCGCGGCCGGCTTGTCGAACAGCTCGGCGACGTACTCCTCGAGCCTGTTGACCGTGGGATCCTCGCCGGACACGTCGTCGCCCACCTCGGCCTCGGCCATGGCCCGGCGCATGGAGTCCGTGGGCAGCGTCATGGTGTCGCTGCGCAGCTCGATGGGTTTGCGGGTCATCGGTCCTCGCGTGTGCGGCGCCGGGGCCGGGCGACGCCGATCGTAGCTCGCGGGGCGCTGGGAGTGGCCCGAGTCAGGCTTTGGCCTCGAATCGAATCCGTTCGTCTTCCCCTTCGACAAGCTCAGGGCGAACGGATTGTGGTTTGTACATGCCTCAGAGATTTGCCTCTTCAGCGGTTCCTTAGGCCGATTCCAGATACCGCGCCAGCTCGTCGCGGGCGAACGTGGGCAGGGGAGTCGAGGCGTGGTCTGCCGTGAATATCGTTCCGACACTTCGGTTCACGACCGACCCGATCCGTGCCGCGTCGATGCCAGCGTTCCGGAGCCTGGCGAGCGCGCGTTCGGCGGCGGCAGGATCGACCGACGCCAAGAGGGCGCCCGACGCAATGAGTCCAAGCGGATCGAGGCCCAGGGCGTCGCAGATGGCCCGGCACTCCGGATAGATGGGAAGGGCGTCGCCGTCGATCGCCAGGCCCACGTCGGCGGCCTCGGCCAGCTCGTGCAGCGCCATGACCACGCCGCCTTCCGTCGGGTCGTGCATGGCGTGCACGACCGCACGCTCTTGGAGCAGAACTTCGGCCGCCGCGCGCACCGCAATGCCGGGGGAGCCTCGCAAGTCGGCCGCGGCGGCAATGACTTCCCGCGGGACCCCGCGCGCCCGGAGCGCCGGCGCGTGCTCCTCGGCCAGGATGGCCGTGCCTTCGATGGCGATCCCGCCGGTGAGGATGACCGCGTCGCCGACGCGCGCGCCCGACGTTCGCACCACGCCGTCGCGTGGCACGGTTCCCAGCAGGCAGCCAATCGCCATGGGCCGGTCCAAGCCCACCGTGATTTCCGTGTGCCCGCCAACCAGCGCCACGTCGTGCGCCCGCGCCGCCTGCGCCAGGTCGTCCAAGAGCCGACGGGCGTCGTCCGCGTCGATGCCTTCCGGCAGCAGCAGCGTGGTCACCAGCCAGCGGGGGCGCGCGCCGGCGGTGACGAGGTCGTTCTCATTGACCGCGAGCAGATCATGGGCGAGTTGGGCGCTGCCGAAGGTGATCGGGTCGGACGCGACGACCAGGAGCTCGTCGCCGCCGAGGTCGAGCACGGCCGCGTCCTCCCCAATGGCCGCGCCGAGGACCACGTCGGGCGGCGGGGCGGGCACGCCGCGCAGGAATTGCCGGAGCAGTTCGGGCGGCAGCTTCCCTGCGGGCAGATTCACGGCCGGTCTCCGTGAGCGTTAGGATTCGACAGGGGGAGCCCATGCGCGATGCCCAACGGACCGGCGCGGGGGGCGCCATGGCGGAGGAGCCCGCGGCGCCGGCGCACGACACCCGCGAGAGCGCGCGCCTTCGCGAGGCGCTGGTGCAGAAGCTGTCGCATGAGGCCACGTTACGCGATCCCCGCATCATCGCCGCGCTCCGAGCCGTGCCGCGGCACGTGTTCGTGCCTGAAGCCAGCCTGGAACATTCCTACCAGGACACGGTGGTGCCGGTGAAGTATGCGGACGACGAGCTGCTGAGCACCCTCTCCCAGCCGTCCGCGATCGTGGTGATGCTGGAGCAGTTGCAGGTCGGCGCGGGCATGCGCGTGCTGGAGATCGGCACCGGCACGGGCTACAACGCCGCGCTGCTGGCGGAGCTGGTCGGACCGAATGGCCAGGTGACGACCGTGGACATCGACGAGGATCTAACCCGTCGGGCCCGTCAGGCGCTGCGGAGCGTCGGTTACGGGGCCGTGACCGTCCACACCGGCGACGGATTCGACGGCGTCGCGGAACAGGGTCCGTACGACCGGATCGAGCTGAGCGCGTCGACGCCGGTGATCTCGCCCTCCTGGACCGAGCAGCTGGCCGACGGCGGGTTGCTGGTGGGTCCCATCAACGTGAAGGGGCTGCGATTCCTTACGCCGGCGTTCCGCAAGCACGGGACGCGTCTGGTTGCCGAGTCGATGCGCGCCTGCAGCTTCCTGTCGCTGCGCGGGTCCGCCGCGGCCGCGAGCTCGGTTTTTCGATTGCCGGTGCGGCCCAAGCTCCGGTTCGTGTGGGAATCGCCGGACGAGTTTCCCGCCGGCGTGCTGACGCGGGTGTTTCGCCAGAAGCGCCAGGTGCGGGACGAGGTGCCCATTGCCTGGGGGGCGGCGGCCTACGTGCTGCTGACGAACGGCGATGCGTTCGTCACTGAAGCCGGCGACGGCCGCGTGCGCGGGATTTCGCTGCTGGACCGCGAATCCGAGTCGTTGGCGAGCATCATGACGTCGAGCGACGGATGGGGCACGGCGGGCGTGGTGGTGTACGGCGGCGACGGCGCCCACTCGCGCCTGGCCGCGTCGATCGATGAATGGGCCAAACGCGGACGGCCAGCCGTGGAGGCCCTGCAGCTGACCGCGGTGCCCTCTCCGGGGCCCGAGCGACTGGGACCCGGCGAATACCTGGTTCGCAAGCCCTACTACGACCTGATTGCTAGCTACGACACGCCGCGCTAGGGCGCCGGAAACCTCCACGTGGCGGATGGCGGCCCTTGGCGCCGTCCCTCCGCTGCGGGAATGCGCGTCGAACTTTGCAGATTTGCCGCACCTGGCGGTGCTCGACGGCGGCCCGGGCGCGAACGGGCGTTGGACCTATCTGGCGGCCGACCCGGCGCGGTGCCTCGTGTGGGATGCGCACGGCGGCGACGGCTTTGCCGGGCTGCAGGCCTTGCTTGAAGCCGACGACCGTCACCCGGACTGGCCGGCGCCGTTCAGTGGCGGCGCCATCGGCTACCTGGCCTACGACGCGGTGTTCGCGCTGGAGACGTTGCGCGTGCCGCCCGCGCCGGCGCCCGCGGGCTATCTCTGGGCCGGCGTCTACGACCGGGTGCTCGCGCGGGACGAGGCAACCGGCGAGGGCTTCGTCGCCGCCACCAGCCGCTTCGGACGCGATCCGGAGCAACTGATAGATGATGCCCGCGCGCGTCTCGCGGCCACGCCCGCCAGTCCGCGTGAGGTGCGCGCGTCCGGCCTCACCACGAATCTCGATCGCGCGGCCTACGGCGACCGGGTGCGACGAGTCCTGGACTACATCGCGGCGGGCGATTGCTACCAGGTCAACCTGGCGCGGCGTCTGACACTTCAGTGCCAGGCATCGAGCCTCGACGTGTATCGACAGCTCGTGGATCGGCACCCGGCGCCATTCGGCGCGCTTATTCGATCGGGGCCGGTCGACGTCGTGAGCGCCTCGCCGGAACTCTTCATCCACAGCGACGGCCGGCGGGCGGTGGCGCGTCCCATCAAGGGAACCCGACCTCGGAGCCAGGACCCGGCGGAGGACCAGCGCCGGGCCCGCGCGTTGCGGGTCAGCGCCAAGGATCGCGCGGAAAACGTGATGATCGTGGATGTGATGCGCAACGACTTCGGGCGCGTGTGTGCGCCGGGAAGCGTGCGGGCGCCGATCCTGTGGTCGGTGGAGCCGCACCCGACGGTATGGCAGCTCGTGTCCGTGATCCGAGGCGAGCTGGCCGAGGGGGCAACCTCAGTCGACCTGCTCCGCGCGTGCGCGCCGAGCGGCTCCGTGACCGGCGCGCCGAAACTGCGCGCCATCGAAATCATCGACGAGCTGGAACCGGAACGCCGCGGGGTCTACTGCGGGAGCGTGTTTCGACTCGGATTCGACGGCGCGCTGACCGCCAGCGTGGCTATTCGGACGCTGCAGCTCGCGAACGGGCGCGCCAGCCTGGACGTAGGCGCGGGGATCGTGGCGGACTCGGACCCGGATCTCGAGTTCGACGAGACGTCCGACAAGGCGCGCGGGATCCTGGCGGCGCTCGGCGCGCGGGAGTAGGAGCCGCCGCCCGCCGCGCCGATCGGGCGGGTTTGAAACCCGCCCCTACGTCCAGTCGATTTTCCTCATCCGTAGTGAGCCACGGAATGCAAGCGCCGTGCCCGCCGATTCACTTCGGAGAACGGTGCCTCAGGGGTCGAGATAGCGCGCCTGCACCCAGCCGTCGGGCTCGAGCTGGACCCAGATGAGTCCATCCGAGGTTCGCTGGCGGCCGGTGAGTCGCACTTCGGTCTGGAAGAGCAGCACCCGGATCACCGCCGCCCGGACGGTGGGCTCGACCCGGACGTTGAGACCGTCCGTGGCGTTGACGCGACGATTCAGTGCCGGCGTGGGCGTGGGCGTCGCCGCCGGCGTCGGGGTTGGGGTGGGCGTGGGCGTGACCAACGGCATCACGGTTGGCGCGCCATCCGGTGGCGCGACGGCCGGTCGCGGCACGACCGGCGCGCTGACCGTCGGCGCCACGGTCACCGCCGACAGGTCGATCGGCGGACCGCCGAAGAGGAAACGCAGCACGATGATGCCCACCACCGGCACCGCCAGCGTGCCGAGGACGCCCAGGGCCACTCCGAGATGGCCACGCAGCCAGCCTGCCCAGCGCTCCACGCCGCTTCGCCACCTCTTGGCCGAACGTGCCGGCTAACCCTAGCGCACGGCCGGCGAGCGGCCCGGCTGCGCGTGCGATCTGGTGGCCCCGAAACGGACGGCCGGTTCGACGTAGGGTCGGCCCTTGTGGCCGCCCCGATCGGCGTTTCCCAGGCTGCACGCAGCCTGGGCCACCGGGACCCTAGACGGCCAGACGACTCGATGTAGGGGCAGCCCCTCTGGCTGCCCTGATCGGCGCCGCCCTCAGTCGGTCTCAGCCTCGGCGCCCGGCCAGGGGGGCCAGTTGCCGAAGGCCTTGGCGGTGCGGCCCGAGTAGGCGATAGCCAGAGCGCCCCGCGCCTCGTCGCCGATGCCGACGAGCATGCCGTTGGCGCGTCCGCCGGCGCTGATGGCGATGATGCCCTGCGCGTCGCCGCCGCTGATCGCGACGATGCCGCTGGCCGAACCCGCGCCAATCGCAACCACGCCGACGGCGTTGAAGAGGCTGACGGCGACCAGGCCGACCGCAACCAGCGGACTCATGGCAAAGGTTCCAACACCCACCACGTAGGCGAGCGCCGTGCCCTCGACGACCACGCCTTCCATGTCGATGACGCCGAAGGCGCCGAGCAGCAGGACAACGACGGTGCCCACCAGCACGGCCAGCGTGGCCAGACCGGATGCACCTCGTGCGACGTTGCCGACGGTTGCCTTGCCTGTTTCAGTCATACGCGCCACCTCCTGCGGCCCAATGTGCGCCGTGGCCCACCGTTGGTCAAAGGGCCCCAGGGCTGGCACGCCGTTGCAGAAGCGGCGCCCCGCCGCCTACAATCCAGGGCCGTCGATGGACGGTGTCCGCACGGTGCCAGAGCTGGCGCCGCGGGCGGGATCGCGCCCATGCAGCGCTGCCGCTGCTGGGCGTTTTTTTGTTTGGTCGAGCGCGCGGCGCCCGGCCAGGGAGGACAAGTCGATATGGCAGACGCCTCACAAGCAGACCTGATCCAGGCGGCGCTTCGCAAAGCGCGGGACGCCGACTGCCGCATCGTGGACGTTCGCTTCACCGATATCCCGGGCACCTGGCAGCACTTCTCCATTCCGCTGGACAAGCTGGACGAGGACGTGTTCACCGAGGGCCTGGGATTCGACGGATCGAGCGTGCGGGGGTTCCAGCAGATCCATGAAAGCGACATGCTGGTGATGCCCGACCCCACGACGGCGTTCGTGGACCCCACGCTGGAAGTGCCCACGCTCGTGCTCACGGGCAACATCCAGGACCCGGTGACCGGCGAGCCGTACTCGCGCGATCCCCGGCACGTGGCGCAGAAGGCCGAACAGCACCTGATCGACAGCGGCATCGCGGACGTGAGCTATTGGGGGCCGGAAGCCGAGTTCTTCATCCTCAACAGCGTCCGGTTCGACCAAAGCGCCAACGCGGCCTTTTTCTTCATCGACTCCGAGGAGGGCATTTGGAACTCGGGCGCGGACGACGTCCACGCGCCGAACCTGGGGCACCGCCCGCTGCACAAGCGGGGCTATTTCCCCGTTCCGCCCAACGACAAGCTGCAGGATCTGCGCTCGCGGATCACGCTGGAGTTGATGAACGTGGGCATCGACGTCGAATTGCATCACCACGAGGTGGCCACCGCCGGCCAGGCCGAGATCGACATTCGCTACGGCCCGCTGACGAAGACCGCCGACCAGATGATGCTCTTCAAGTACATCATCAAGAACGTGGCGCGCCAGCACGGCTACACCGTGACCTTTATGCCCAAGCCAATCTTCGGCGACAACGGCTCAGGCATGCACGTGCACCAGAGCTTGTGGAAGGGCGGCGACAACCTGTTCTACGACGCGGACGGCTACGCGCGGCTGAGCGAGACGGCCCGTCACTACATCGGCGGGCTGCTGCGGCACGCCCCGGCGCTGCTGGCCTTCTGCGCGCCGACCACGAACTCCTACCGGCGCTTGGTGCCGGGATTCGAGGCGCCGGTGAACCTGGTGTACTCCCAGCGCAACCGCAGCGCGTGCGTGCGCATCCCGGCCTACTCACCGAGCCCGGCCGCGCGGCGCGTCGAGTTTCGTCCGCCGGACCCGAGCGCGAACCCGTACCTCGCGTTTGCGGCCATGCTGATGGCCGGTCTGGACGGCATTCGCAACCAGATCGAGCCCCCGGACCCGGTGGACCTCGACCTGTACGACCTGGAGCCCGAGGAGGCGGCGAAGGTGCAGTCGGTGCCCGGGTCGCTCTACGAGGTGCTGGACGCGCTGGAAGCCGACAACGCGTTTCTGCGGGAAGGCGGCGTATTCACGCAGGACCTGATCGACACCTGGCTGGACTACAAGCGCACCGTCGAAGCGGACGAGGTGAACCTGCGGCCGCACCCGTACGAGTTCATGCTCTACTACGACGTGTAGGCACTCGCCGTGGGCGGCTTAGCCGCCCGCTGAGTCCTCCGGATCGTCGTCCGGGAACGCTTGGCCCAAATCGACCAGGGTCGGCGAGGCGTCGGGATGCCGTCGCCGCACGGCGAGCAGGCGGTTGATGAACCGCGCGACTCGCCTGGTGCTGACGGGCGGCGGTGCATGCCGTGGCGGCGGGTCGACCGCGTCCACGCGCGCGCCAACGTGCTGATCAGGCGAATTGGCGGCGGCTTCCGCGGGCCCGAGCACGCGAAGGGTCGAAATGGCGACTCCCGGTGGAGCCGCCGTCCGTCCCACGGCCACGCGCGCCGTGCGCTCGCCGTCCTCGGCGGCAATCACGACCCGCTGCCCGGCCTCTGGCCAAGGGTCGCCCGGGTCGAGCCATAGCAGGGGACCGTTGGAGCGCAGGCGAATTCCGATGACATGGCGAATTGGCGGCGACGGGCCGTCCGTCACTGCGGCTGGCCGTCGGCGGCGGGTCGGAGCGCGAGGTCCTCGAACACCAGCTTGGGCGTGACGTTGTGCTGAATGTGGACCTGGGCGGCGCGGGCGCGCAGCATGCGCGCCACCACGGAGCGGAGCGCCGCTCGCGTCTCGGTCGGCGCGTCGCTTGCAGCGGCGCGCATGGCGGCGCGGAGCTCCGACGCCTGCGCCCGATTGATGTGCCCCAGCCATCCATAGGCGCGCTCCGCTTGCTCGAGGGGCCGGCCGCGGCCCAGCAGTTCATCAACCGCCATGAAGCGCGCGGGGGGCGTCGCACGCTCGAAATCTTCAGCCTTGGCCTGGCGCTCAGCGAATTCACGCCAGCGGCTCGTGTCGCGCGCCATGCCGATCGCCCATCCGGCGCGTCCCCGCGCCGCGGCGGCAATGGCCTGGGCGGTTTCAGGCTCAAGCGCAGCCTCGCTGACCAGGTGCGCGGAAACCAGGGCCTCCGGCACGGGCGCCAGCGCGATGTGATGGCAGCGGGATCTCAAGGTGGGCAGCACGCCAGTCGCCTGTTGGGCGATCAGGATGATGACCGCATGCGGCGCCGGCTCCTCGAGCGTCTTCAGCAGGGCATTGGCCGCGGGAATGCTCATCTCTTCGGCCGCGTCGATGATGGCGACGCGCGCCGGACCGTGCGCCGGTTTGAGATGGGTCTCGGCCGCAAGCTCGCGCACGCCGCGGATCGGGATATCGCGAAACCCATCGCGACGGCGCAGGACGTGCACGTCGAGGTAGGCGGTGTGGACGTAGCCGGCGTCTCGCCGGTCGCGCGGCGGCCGGGGGTCGTCCACTTCGTCGGGATGGTCCCGCCGAACCGCCGCGTGCCAGAACGGCGCGTCTGGTCCCACGGCACGACACAGGCGGCAGGTCAGGCAGGGCCGCTCGGACTGCGCGCAGCGCAGCGCCTGCGCCATGCGCGCGGCGAAGGTCCGACGGCCGCAGCCCGGGACGCCCGTAATGAGATAGGCATGTCCGAGGCGGCCCGCACGGTGGGCGCCCTGAAACGCCCGCACGGCCCGCTCGTGGCCCAGGAGGCCCCAGAGGCTCATGCCGGAACGGGCACGGTGGCAATGTCCCGGATGCGAATGCCCAGCACCACTTGCTGCGCCAAGTCAAAGGTGTCGGTGTCAAAGATGCTCACGGTGCCGCCATCGCCGGTGCCCACGACCAGCGTGCGGCGCCCGGCGTCCACGGCCAGCGCGCGGGGGTTTCCCGCCACGGGCAAAAGGAACGCAATGCCGAGGTCGGTTGGGTCCAACGCGGTGATGGTGTCGGCCCACATGTTGGCGACGAGCAGGGCCGATTCGTCCGGCAGCAGCGCCAGCCGATGCACGCCCTCCTCCAGGTCGCGCGACGCCGACATCTCCAGGGTGTCGGCGTCGAGGCGGGTCACGCTGCCGTCGCGCAGGCTGGCCACGAACACATTGCCGGCCCTGTCCACCGCGATGGCCTCCGGCCACGACGGCACGCTGACGGACTCAAGCTCCTCGCCGGTGGCGACATCCACCAGGGCCACGGTCGAGAAGGCGCGATTGGCGATATAGACCGATTTGCCGTCGCCACGGGGCACCACGTCGCCGACACCGGCCCGCACCTGCCAGTCATGCACGATGCGTCGCTCGTCCGGATCGATGACGAACAGGTGTCCGCGGTCGAGGTCGGACCCGGTCACGTAGAGCAGCCCGGAGACGGGGTCGACCGCCATGTCGGCCACGACGAGGCTGGTGGCCGGGGCCCGATCGTTGCCCGCCAACAGCTGCGGCTCGCCGCCATAGAACATCTGGGCGAAGTCCGCATCCAGGGTGACGGTGGCGAACGCGGTTTGGTGCGGCTCGATCGTGACGGGATTCGGCGACTGATGGACCGTGATGGGTCCCAAGGCCTCCGCCGTGCGACCGAGGCTTTCGGCGCTTGCCGTCATGGCGCTCACCACGTAGGAGCTGCCGGCGATCAGATCGTCGAACACCACGACGCCCGACTCGTCGGTCTCGCGCGCCCGCACCAGGACCTCGCTGCCGCGAACGCTCCAGAGCAAGTGGACGATGGCGCTGCCCGGGGGGCGGTCGTCCTCATCGCGCACCTCAACGCGGAGACTGAACGCCAGGGGAATCGGCGCGGCGATCCGACCGGTTCGCACATTGAACACTCGGACCTCGGTGGCCAGCTCGTCGGCGACATAGAGGCGGCCGCGCGCGGGATCGGCCGCCAGCGCCCACGCCGCACCGGCGGCCTGGATCTCGGCGTCCCGCACGGGCGCCAGCGACGGGAGATCGATGACGGCCAGGTTCGCCGACACCGCCTCGCCGCGTCTCGGGACGCCGCCGACGAACACGGAGCCCGGCGCGGCGGCCGGGAGCACGAACGTCAGTTCGCCAGGCGTTTCCAGGCCGGCCTCAACCGACGGCGCACGCAGCGTGTCGTAGCCGGCGGCGCGCGCCGTGACTTGATAGGCCACGTCGGAGGCCAATCCCACGAAGCGAGCAATGCCGTCGGTTCCGGTATGCCCGGCGGCCACCAGCTGCCCCTGCAGGCCGCGAACCTCAACGAGTGTGCTCGGCAGGGGATCACCCGAGGCATCGGCCAGCACCTCAACATCGAGCCGGCCCGGAGCGGGCTCAACCAGGAAGGTGGTGCGACCCTCGCCGGCCGGCTCGCCGCCGCGATAGGCCGCGGAGCCGAGGAATTCGATCTGGGTGCCCGGCAGCAGCGGCACGGTGGTCGGCAGCTGGGTTTCGATGGTGAAGGTGCCGGCACGGGAGATCACGACCTCGCCCACATACACGCCCGGCAACGGCTGCTCGACGGTCTCGATTTCCCCGCCAAGGGTGATCTGCGGCCGCGCGACCTGCACGACCATCTCCAGCCGCATCAGGGTGCCCTCCTCCCAGCGGCTGCCGCGGATGGTCAACTCGCTGCCCGGCGGCCCGCTTTCCGGTTCGACACGCATCGCCGGCCCACTCTGATCGACAAGCGGGAAGTCGCCGGTGACCGCCGAGCCATAAAGACCGAGCGCCAGAATGATGATGACCGGCAGCAGCGCGATGGACGCCAAAACGGCGGCGATGGTGACGGCGCGACCGGTGGGCATGCACGAACTCCGGGCCCGGCGGCCTGCCTGACCGGGCGTCGCCATCCTCGCGGACTCCGCCCAGATGCCTGACGCGCAGCGTCCGCGAGGATCCGGCAAGCCAACCGGGGATGCGCGGAATTGTAAGCCGCCAGCCGCAAGCCCACCCGGCCGCTAGCCGCGCGCGGTGAAGCAGCCGCTGCGGCGGGGGATGACGATTCGCCCTTGCGCATCCGCCGCGGCCATGAGCGAGGCGCGCATGTGGGGTGCGAGCAGGTCTGCCAGACGCTCGCGATCGGCAGACGACATCCGAGCCGGCGCGCCCCGCGCGAATAGCCCCGCGCGGTAGGCGGCAAGCGCCCCCGCCACGGAGTCGAACACCAGTGGGTCATCCCGCCAGCGCACCGTCACATCGGCAAAGACCCGGCGCAGCTGGTCGGCGCCGTTCTCGAGCGTGAAGCGGTGGCGCGCGGTGGGCGCGAGGGCGCGCGCGGCCATGGCCGCCTTGCCGGCGCTGCGGCAGGCGTCCACATGCAGGTCCAGGAGGCGACGACCGGACCGCGCGCTGTTGGTGGCGGCGAGCAGCATGCCGCGCGACGACATCACGCGGCGGATCTCCCACAGCCAGCCGGCGGGGTCGCTCGGGTAGTAGAGCACGTGACCCGCGAGGACCAGGTCGAAGGAGCCGTCGGGGTGAGGCAGGCGCGAAATGTCGGCGCGTGCGGCATCGACGCCGGGGATCGACCCGCTGGCGCGTACGGCGTCGCGGTCGAGATCAACGGCGGTGACAAGCGCGTGCGGCGCCAGCCGCCGGCGCAGCGCCGCGGTACGCGTCCCGTTTCCGCAGCCGGCGTCGAGCGCCGCGTAGACCGCGTGCGGATCGACGGGCGCGAGCATCCAGGCGGTGTAGTCGCTGTCGCCAGGGCTCGGGGCGCAGGAGGGGGGCACGATCGCGTCAGCTGCCGTGCTAGGCAGTCCAGCGCCCGCTGACCGGGCCGCTTGTGATAAAATGAACAAGCCGCACGATGCGTGCATTCCTCCCCAACGACGGCTGTCACGTAGTGTGGCAGTTCACAAGGGTCCGGCCAGGCGCGACGACGTCCGCTCGCAGCCGGCGCAGAAAGGCATGGAGGCCGGTGCTCGTTCTCTCCCGTAAAGCCAACGAGACGATCGTCGTGGACGACGCCATCGAGGTGACCGTGCTGGAAATACTTGGCGACCGCGTAAAGATTGGCATCAACGCTCCCCGCGACGTGCCGATCGTGCGGCAGGAGTTGCTGCATCAAGGCCGGGACAATCATCGTGCCGCGGCACCGCCGGCGGAGTCGCCGTCTGCGACGACCGAACGCGACGCTTGACGCAGGTCCGCGCCCGTTGACTCGCTGCTCTTCCCTCCGGATCGTGTCCCGCCGCTCTAGGCCTGCGCCGCGCGTCGACCACGGGCGCACGGAGCGTTGCGCATGAGCGACGCGTTCACCCAGCTGCGCGAGAGCTTTCAAGCTCCGACCCCGGACGACCGGCCGCTCGCGCTGTGGCTCTGGAATGGCGAGCTGCACGAGGCGCGGATCGCGCGCCAGATTCGTCAGTTGGCCGACAAGGGGATAGGCGGCGTGGTGATTCGCGCCAGCCGGGGGCTGCGCACGCCGTACCTCGGCGATCGCTGGTGGGACACCATCGAATACGCGGTGGGTGCCGCCGCCAAAGCCGGGTTGTCCGTGTGGATCGGCGACGACTACCGGTCGCCGAGCGGGGCGGCGGGCGATCCCGGCGAAGCTGACGGACAGACGCCGTCGCAGGTGCTCGCCTCTGGCCCGGAGCATCAGGGCAAGGCCCTGGTCCGGAGCGTGCTTTCGGTCACGGGCCCATCCGAAGTTTCGCTCGAAGGCCGCTACCCCGAGGGCGAGCCGCTGGTGCGCGTGGCGGGCCGGGTGGACGCCGGGCAGGGCCTGGACCCCGAGAGCCTAACCGAGATTCCGGACGCCCCGACGTGGGAGTGCCCGGACGGCGAGTGGCAGATCTTCAGCTTTGCCGTGGCTCCGGTCGACGATCGAATCGACTACTTGCGCCCCGAAACCGTGGCGCGCTTTATCGAAGCCGCCTACGCGCCCTACGCCGAGCGATTGGGCGACGCCATCGCCGGCTTCGCGTTCGATTCGCCGCACCTGGCCAGCCGACCCATTCCATGGACCGACGACCTGCCCGAGCAATTCGCCGCGCGCAAGGGCTACGCCTTGGCGCCGCTGCTGCCGCAGTTGATCGTGCGTGCCGGTCCCGCGACCGCCAGGCTGCGCTGCGACTTCTACGACGTGGTGGCGGCGCGCTACACGGAGTGCTGGTTCGAGCAGCTTGCGGAGTGGTGCCAGGCGCGCGGCTACTCATGGATGGGGCACACGGAAGAGCACATCGCCGCACATCCGGCTCGCCAGGGCGACTACCTTCGCACGATGCGCGCCGTGCCGCTGCCGGGCAGTGACATGCACGGCTTCCGCAACGCCCGCCCGCGCACGGTGCAGCCTGCCGAGATCAAGCCCGCCGTATCCGTCGCCGCGCTGGCGGAGCGCCCCCGGGTTGCGGTGCGCGCGTTCGGCGGCGCCGGGTGGAGCGTGACCCTGGACGATGTGCGGCGGGGGCTGAGTCGCATGGCGGTGATCGGCGCCGACCTGCCGGTGATCCAAAGCTTCCACTACAGCATGGACCGCGCGGTCGCGGCCGACGATTGGCCCAACACGTTCTTCTCCCAGAACCCGTATTGGCGCCAGTTCGGCGAGGTCACGTCGTATGCCGCGCGTCTCAGCACCTTGGTGCGCCGAAGTCACGCGACCACGACCATCGGCGTGCTGTCGCCCTTGACCAGCGTTTGGGCGAACACGGCCGATGGCCGGCCCAATGCGCGCGCGCGGGAAATCGGCGAGGCCTTCGAGTCGCTGGTGGACGGGCTGTATGCGCGCCGCATCGACGTGAATGTCGTTGACACCGCGTTCGTCCTTGGCGGCGAGCTTGACGGTGCGTCGCTGCGCCAGGGCCGCGTGGCCGTGAATGCCTTGGTCATCCCGCCCATGCCGGTGATGGAGCGTGCCGTGGCGGCGCGGCTGGCCGAATTCGTGAAGGCCGGTGGGCGCCTGATCTGGGGCGGCGAACTCCCGAGCGTCAGCTCCGAGGCCGGCGCGAGCGACGAGGAGCTGCTGCGCCTGGTGAAGCCGCTGACCCCGGCCGGGGCGTCGACCAAGCGGGGCAGCCGCATGGGCAAAGGCCGCATCTTCACGCTCAAGGAAGACGCGGCGGACTGGCTGGATCGCCTGACGGCGCGGCTGACGACCGCAACCAGCCTGGCCTCGGACACGGACGGCGTCGCGCTCGCGGCCCGCCGGCTCGACGGCGGCGAGGTGGTGTTGGTCGTCAACGAAACGCCCGAGGAGCAAAAGGTCGCCGTTAGGAGCCGCGCCCGGGGCGCCGCGGAGCTGTGGGACCCGGAGAGCGGTTCGCACCAATCGCTCAGCACCACCGGCGCACGCACGCGGCGCACGGCGGAGTTCGTGCTTCCTGGACACGCGGCGCGCGCCGTCGTGTTCGACGCCGACACCAAGCCCGCCCGCGGCTCGTCGAGCCGCCGGGCGCCGCGCGTGAAGCCCAGGGATCTGGGCTGCGAGTGGCAGTTTGCGCTGGAAACCGGCGTGCCCACCGGCCAGGGCACGGTGCGCCGCACCGAACTCCCCGTGATGCGGTTTCAGGACTTCGCGCTTGGCGCGGGGCGCCTGGAGCGACTGCGGGATCCGCTGTATGACGACTCGAGCTGGCGCGAGCTGTGGCTCACCACGGCCGACGCCAATGCCGTGGGCAACTGGCGCGCCTCGTGGATCACCGGCGTGCGACAGCCGGAGGGCTGGGTGGTTCGGCCGGATAGTGAGGCCCACGACCGGCTGCGTTTCACCAAGTCGCTGACGATCACCGACCCGCCGATCAAGGCCTGGGCCACATTCGTGGGCGTCGAAAAAGCCACGGTCTACATGAACGGCACGGCGCTGGGCGAGTCCGATGACTGGTCCAACCCGGTGACCTACAACATCATGCCCTACCTGCGGCTGGGCCAGAACACGATCGTGGCGGACATCGCCAGCACCTCCGGCACACCGCTCTCGCTGCTGTTCGAGGCGCAAATCGATCTGCGCTCCGGGGAGTCGCTGGTCGTGGTGTCCGACGCGTCCTGGGACGTGCAGGCGCCGCGCTCGGAGATGTGGACCGGCACGGCATTCGCCCGCGACGTGCCGACCGTGACGTGGGAGCGCGGGGGACCGCCCGTGCAGCCGTGGAGCCACATTGTGCTATTGGGCGAGCCCGTGCAGTTTCCACGCACGCTGATGTATCGCCAACGGCTGCCGACGGGCTGCGTGGGCATCGGCATTCCCTATATCAAGGGCGTGCACAAGGTCTATGTCGACGTGCGGGAACGGACGCCGGACATCAACGGCGTCTACAACATCACGACCGGCGGCGTGCTGAGCGTGGAGGTCCACGCGACGGACTTTTCCAATGGGGTGCTCGCGCCGCTGGCGTTGTTCATGCGCCCAACCACGATCAGCCTCACGCCGTGGGATGAGCTGGGCTATGGGTGGTACTCGGGCTCCGCGGTCTATGAGCAGAGCGTCGAGCTCTCCAAGGCCGAGGCCGCCGGCACGGTGGTGCTCGATCTTGGGGACGTACGCCACCACGCCGAAGTAATTGTGAACAACCGATCGCTCGGGTCGCGTGTGTGGCCGCCCTATCGCTTCGACCTCACCGGCGCGGTGAACGCCGGATCCAACACGGTTCGCGTCCGCGTGAGCAACCTGGCCGCGAACGAGATGCGCTGGCGGCGCGACGAATCGCGCATGGGCGACCCCTGGCACCGCTATTGGCACGAGGGCAACATCGAGCCGGAGCGGCTGGTGTCCGGCCTGTTGGGGCCGGTGCAGCTGGAGCTGTCGCCCTAGCCGCCGTCTCCCGGACAAAGCTCGGCCGCGGGCCGGCTGCCGGAATACCCACGCACGAAGTTGTAGACCTCGGACTTGTCGTAGGCGTCCAGTCGCTGCATGACCAAGAGGGCCGTGAGCACCACTTCGGAGTCGCCCAAGCCGGCGTCGGGGTGCACGACCACGTCGTAGCCTTCCAGTTCTTGCGCCACGCGGTTCATCTCGGCCTCCAGCGCGGCGCCCCCAGACGGGTTGAAATGGACGATCACGTGGCCCGCGCACAGGTTGGCGACCTGGACCACGTCGGCAATGGTCGAGGTATGGAAGCCAAAGGCCGCAGGCTGAAGCGCCCGCGCGCCGGAGGTCGGCGGATCGGTGGCGTAGGGCTCGAGTGGCCCTCCGTTGTCCACGAGGGGCGATTCCTGAATGTCCTGCACGTCACCCGGGCCTTGGTCCAGGTTGCTGAGGCAGAACAGGTTGAGCGGAATGAGCACGGCCATCATGAAGGCAAAGTAGAGCCAGAATCCGCGGCCCAAGCCGGAGCGCGGCTGTGCGCCCGACTGCTGCCCGCGGCGTTGCCGCTTGGGCTTCTCGTCGGCCTTGGCGGGTGCGTCGTCGGCTTCGGGGGAATCGGCCGGCCTGCCGCCACGGGCGAGTTCGGCAGCCCGTGAATCCGATGCGCGGCGGCGCCTACGTCTTGCCATGGGGGAAGTGTGTTGCTGCTTTGTGCCGTCCGCGATACTCGCGGTCGCGGACCTCTTGTAGCATAACCAGGTTTTGAGCCCGGCTCGATCACCCCGCGTGACGCCCACCACCCGACCAGAGACGCGACGCCTGCCACGACGTCGCCTGCTGGCGGCGGGCGCTCTGGCCGCGGCCGGGTTCACGCTTGGCTGGCCTCGCGTCCGCGGACTCGAACCCACCGGGGACGCGCGCGCCGTAGCCGTGCGGTTCGAGCCGGAGCTGGGTCACAACATCGCGACGCTCTCGGTGACGGCGGCGGGTGGGCATCACCTGGTCGACTTCCTGGGTCACTACTTCCGCACGGGCGGGCTGCGGCGGGCGGGGCTGGCCATCAGCGAACCGATCGTCGAGGACGGCGTGCTGTGCCAGTACTTCCAGCGCGGCGTGATGGAAAGCCGGCTGACCGGCGATGGGGTGGTGATGCAGTGGCGCGACCTGTGGACCGTGCTGGGTGACGGCGAGGGCGCGGCGGCGATCGCGGACATTCCCAGCGAGTCGGCGCTCACGAATCCGCACCCCGGCCGCGCGGTGGGGCCCTATGGGCACGTGGTGTCGAACCAAGCGGTGGACGGGACGCGAACCGGGTTCCTCGAGCTCTACGACGCCGTCGGCGGTGACCTCGGCCTAGGCGCGCCGCTGACGGCGGCACGCCTGGAAACCGGCGATGACGACGACCCGATCATTCCGGGGTTGGCGCCGGACTTCGTGCGGCAGTATTTCGAGGCCGGGGTAATGGAGGTTCACCCGCAGACGCCCGGCGCCGCGAGCCTGGCGTTGGTGGGCGACGTGACCCGCGACACGGCGTATGCGAACTACAACTGGCAGTTCGTGCGAAGCTTTGACGCCGCGCCGGCGCTGGCGCCGGGGCGGCGCATGCGCCTGGAGCGAACCGAGCGGCCGGCCGGCCCGATTCAAAGCGGCCCGCCCATTCCGCCGCCGGGATTCGAGATCTCGGTGTTCGCCGGCACGCAGCGCTTCGGTTTCCCGGCGGTGCTTCGCTTCGCGCCGGACGGACGGCTCTTCGTCGCCTTCTCGAATGACCGGATCGTGACGATGCAGGACTCAACCGGCGATGGGCGGGCCGACGTGATTCGCACCTTTGCCTCGGGTGACGGCGTCAAGGATCCGCGGGGGCTGGCGTTCGTGGGCGAACACGTCTATCTATCCGTCGAGGAGAAGATCATTCGGCTGCGAGACGCTTCCGGCTCGGGGGCCGCCGACGAGTCGGCGGACGTGGTCACCGGCCTGGAACTGGACACGAGGGTGCCGTTCCATCGCAACAACGGCATCGCCATCGGTCCGGACCAGTTGCTGTACATGACGCTCGGCAGCACGACGAACGCGGGCGAAATCCGCGAGCGTCCGCTGTCGGCCTCCATCTTGCGGTCGCGGTTGGACGGGACGGGGCTGGAGAAGTTCGCCACCGGTCTGCGCAACCCATTCGGCCTGGCGTTCAGCCCGGACGGGGAGCTGTTCTGCACCGACAACGGTCCTGACAGCAGCGTGCGGCGCAACGACGATCCGCCCGACGAGCTCAACCACGTGATCCAAGGCGCGGACTATGGGCACGCGCGGTTCTGGGGCACGCCGCCGCCGGACTCGGGGACCCGCGGACCCGTGGCGAATCTGCCGGCCCACGGCGCGGCCGCGGGCTTGAGCTTCTTCACCGGGCCGCAGGCGGGGGAGTTTGACGGGAACGTGTTGATCGCCATGTGGGGACCGGCGGGGGGACGCAGCTCGTTTGCGCACAACATCCTGCGCGCGCGGCTGCAGCGCCAAGGCGACTCCTACACGGCGCAGGTGCAACCGTTCGTCAGCTCGCTGACGCGGCCCACAGACGTGGTGGTGGGCCCGCACGGCGACCTCTACATTGCCGATCACGTGGGCCGCACGATCTATCGGCTGCGCCGCCGCGGCCTGGCGCCGTCGGTGCTGCG
The DNA here is from genome assembly GCA_026708035.1 of Chloroflexota bacterium. Lineage (NCBI taxonomy): Bacteria > Bacillati > Chloroflexota > Chloroflexota bacterium. The sequence goes on from JAPOVQ010000023.1 coordinate 52,671, forward strand.
GTAGCCCGGCGAGACGCGCGGCGGCGGAGCCGCCATCGGGCCGAGTTCCGGATTCTCTGGCCGCGCGAGCGTGCATCGGCCCCTGGAGAACAGCGGCTGCCGATCGAAGTGGCGCCCGGCTCAGCTTCCGGGCACGGTGTCATACGTCTCGAATGCCACCTCGCCATCCTCGGTGATCTTGATCCCAAGCACCGGCATCACGGCGGCGTCGCGCCAGGCCCCCGGCTCGTATTCATGCCGCAGGCGAATCACCAGCACCCAGTCGCCCGCGCCCGGCACGGCTCCCGACGACGCCATCGCCGCGAACACGCCGTCGGCATTCAGCGACGCCAGGCGGGAAGTCCGCGCATCGAACTCGTAGGTGTGCGTCGTCGTCGTCACGCTCGACCGGAGCCAGCCGTCGAACCACGCGACGGGCGCCGGCGAGCGTCCGTCGGATGGAAGGGCCAGCGGCAGGGTCCACGGCGAATCGGCGACGGCGAGCACCGCCCAATCCTGGCCGGTCCACCCATCGGGCGAGCGATTGTCAAAGGCCGCGGTGAAGGCGATCCGTCCATCCGCGGCCCGCACGTCGGACACCCGCACGCCGAAGGCCGGCGGGTCAGGCCGCGCGGGCGGCGGCATGATGGGCGCGACCGACCCGCTCGGGGCGTAGATGGCCACGTAGTCGTTCCACCAAATCGGTTGCTGTCCGACGGCGGGAAACATCCACGTCCACGGCTCGACCGCAATCGGCAGGACCAGGAGATCAGGCGTGCGCTGGCCCAACGGCTCCAGCGTCCACGGCACGGGCGTCATGGAATACAAGAGCCCAGTGTCGAGATGGCCCGAGAGCCGCGCGTGCGAGAGAGCCGAGGCAATCCGGAGCTCGTGCAGCGGTGGGGTTTGGGGAGCCACGTACACCACCGTCGATGGCGGGAGCGATCGCAGCGCCGCGAAGGACGCGGGGGTCGGCGGCACGTCCAGCGCCAGGAACGCCGGTCGCACCCGGTAGAGCGCCACGGCACCGTCGCGCACCAGCAGTTCGAACAAGCCGGGATCCGCCAGCCAACGCGCCGCTCGCTCGGGCAGCCGCGCCGCCCAGGCGTCCGTCGCGTAGACATAGTCGATGCCCAGGCGCCGCATGGCCTCCGGCTCCAAGTAGTCGCTGGCATCCAAGTATTCGGGGGACAGCCTGTCGGCCAGGTGGAACACGCCGACGTATCCGGCGTGGTTGGGGCGGCCCGTGACGGCGGTCACCTTCCACTCCGGACGGCCGGGTACGAGCACGCGCGCATCCAGTGCCGTGTGGTCGCGGATATAGGCCGCCACACGCGCGGACACGGCCGGCATCGCCGCCCGTCCGCTCCCGTAGCCGGCGGCGGCCGCGGGCCCCACGACCCCCGCGTTGGCAAGCTCAACCCCTCCGCCAACCGCCGACCCCAGCGCGCGAACCGGCCCCACGACGGTCGGCCAGATGATCAGGCCGAGCAGCAATATGCCGGCGGCCCGGCGCCAGCGGGGCTGCAGCCCCGCCAGGCGGGCGCTGAGCGCCAGCAGCAGCGCGATCAGCGCCAGGTTGCGCGCATTCCCAGCCAAGCGGTCGAGGTCGTGGGGAAACGGTTCATAGTGGAGCAGCAGCCAGGCCACAATCGACAGCATGGCGCCCGCCGCCAGCGCCGTCACGAGGCGATCGCGCCAGGCCAGCAATGCCGCGATCCCCGCCACGACCACCGGCCCAACCGCTAGCAGGCCAACTCCACCCGGATGCGGCTCGAACACGCCGAGCAGCCGCCAGTTGGACGGGGCGCCCTCCCACCAGAGCACCAGCCCCGACGACGCCGAATCAACCAGAAGCCCCGTAAATTTGCCGCCACCGGCCAGCAGCAGGACCACGGCGAGCGCGAGCCCCGCGCCGGGCCGCCACACGGCGCGCCACGCCAGGGCCCGCTCCCGCCAGACCCTTCGCAACTGCGCGGCTTCAAGACCCGCCCACAGCACGAGCACCAGTGGCGTGAACGACGTCGCCAGCAGGCCGACGAAGCCGATCAATCCGCCGAGTGTCAAGGTCGCCGGCCACGACCGCCGCCCGGCATGCGCGGCGCGCTCCAGCACCACGATCGCCAGCGCATACGCCAGCAGGAACCCGGGCGTCCAAATATTGGGCAACAGCCGTTCCCTCCACGACCTGAATTCTGGCTGCCAGTACATCTCCCCCAGCGACGCCCGCAGGCCCGCGTCCGGCCATCCCGCCGGGATGGGAGTCTGCAGAAGCCCGTATCCCACGTCGCCCCGGGTCCACAGCGCGGTCGAGAGCAGCAGCGGCGCCAGGAGCAGCGCGACCCGCCACGACCCACGCGCCGCCAGCGCCGTCACCGTCACCAGCGCGAAGCTCACCCAGGCATAGACGCCAAGCAACTCGTTGACGAAGGCCGGGTCGGGTCCCGTTGGCGGAGCCAGCAGTCCGGCCAGCAGGTCGACGCCGTGGTGATAGTGCAGCAGCATGCCCGGGTTCCACGGCGCCTCCGGCGGGAATCCGCCCGCACGCAGCCAGCCCGACAGTCCCAGGTGCATGTATGGGTCGGTAACGATCACCTGCTGCCGACTGGCGAGGCCCGCCCACGCCAGCGCCAGGACGGCGACGGTGAATCCAGCGACCGTGCGCGACCCCGGGCGAAGGGGGCGGGGTGCGCGCCAGACGAGGATCGCGCCCAGCGCGAGCATGACGCCCCAGCCGATGGCCGCGCCGGCCAATCCCGGCACGACGTAGAGCACGAAATTGACGATCAGGCCCCAGAGCGCGGGGCCGACAACGAGCCCTTGCGCCAGGGCCATGGGCTCGTCGTCCTGCCGCAGCGCCACGCGGACGATGACGTAGCCGATGGCGGCGAGCGCGGCGAACTCCGCAGCCAGCAGCAATAGGCCGGGGACCACCGCCGGATCAACGGTCATTGATCAGCCCTGACCCGACGCTTCCGATCCGGCTAACGACGACGCTCAAATCAGTCCCGGTGCGCGAGGCAACTCCAGGCGGCTCGGGCCCCGCCGTGCCGGCCTCACCGGCGGTCCCTTGCCGAGCGATAGGACCGGCCCGGGGCGAACGTCGGCCAAAGGAATATGGGTGATTTCACTATCCGGGGAAACTGTGGCTGAGTCTGCATTGTTTCATAGATGCATGTATGAACGCAGCGAATGGCACCAAGGCGTATCTTGGGCAATAGCGCGGATTCACCCAGGCTAGTGCCAAGTGTTTACGAATCTAATCTCACGATCCGAGAGGCCAATGAACCTGAATTGACTGTCCTACGGTGCCGCAGGCGGATCGCCAGCACCCAGTCGTCCGCGCCCGCTATGGCTCCAGACGTTGATGCCGTGGAGGTAGTCATTGGCTGCGCGGAATCGCTGTTCGACGAGCCAGACTAGTCCGGCATACGACCACGGGCGGCAGTCGGAATCGGCAGTCTCCGTCACCGCGCCCATTGCGCCCACCAATGGAGCATGGATGCAGCGATCGCGCGGCTTGGCGCTGTCAAGTCGCCGCGAAGAAGGTGGTGCACGCGGAGTCTGAGCCTCGGTCCGCGCCGTGACCATGACGTGTGCCGCAACACCGAGGTGGGCTGGAATCCTAGACGGCGCGTTACTCAGCTACCGGGCAGGGTGTCAAAGGTCTCGAAGGCGATGTCGCCATTCTCGGAAGTCGTGAACCGAAGCACCGGCAGCAGGGCGGCGTCGCGCCACGTGCCCGGCTCGTATTCATGCCGCAGGCGGAGCGCCAGCACCCAGTCGCCCGCCCCCGGTACGGCTCCCGACGACGCCATCGCCGTGAACACGCCGTCGGCATTCAGCGACGCCAGGCGGGAAGTCCGCGCATCGAACTCGTAGGTGTGCGTCGTCGTCGTCACGCTCGACCGGAGCCAGCCGTCGAACCACGCGACGGGCGCCGGCGAGCGTCCGTCGGATGGAAGGGCCAGCGGCAGGGTCCACGGCGAATCGGCGACGGCGAGCACCGCCCAATCCTGGCCGGTCCACCCATCGGGCGAGCGATTGTCAAAGGCCGCGGTGAAGGCGATCCGTCCATCCGCGGCCCGCACGTCGGACACCCGCACGCCGAAGGCCGGCGGGTCAGGCCGCGCGGGCGGCGGCATGATGGGCGCGACCGACCCGCTCGGGGCGTAAATCGCCACGTAGTGCTTCTGCCAAATCGGCTGCTGTCCGACGGAGGGAAACATCCACGTCCACGGCTCGACCACTGTCGGCAGGACCAGGAGATCAGGCTCGCGCTGGCCCAGCGGCTCCACCGTCCACGGCAGGGGCGTCACGAAATGCACGGGCCCGGTGTCGATATGGCCCGACAGCCGCGTGTGCGAGAGAGCCGAGGCGATCAGCAGCCCGTGCACTGGCGGGGTTTGCGGCGCCACGTACACCACCGTCGATGGCGGGAGCGATCGCAGCGCCGCGAAGGACGCGGGGGTCGGCGGCACGTCCAGCGCCAGGAACGCCGGTCGCACCCGGTAGAGCGCCACGGCACCGTCGCGCACCAGCAGTTCGAACAAGCCGGGATCCGCCAGCCAGCGGGCCGCTCGCTCGGGCAGCCGCGCCGCCCACGCGTCCGTCGCGTAGACATAGTCGATGCCCAGGCGCCGCACGGCTGTCGGCTCCAAGAACTCTCGGGCATCCAAGAACTCGGGGCCGAGTTTGTATTCCTGGTGAACCGCGCCGGCAAATCCTGCATGGTTGGGGCGGCCGGTGACGGCGGTTACCTTCCAGGAAGGCTCCACGGTCATCAGCACGCGGGCATCCACTGCGGTGTGGTCGCGGATATAGGCCGCCACGCGCGCGGACACGGCCGGCATGACCTCCCGTCCGCTCGTGTTGATGCCGCCGGCCGCGGGTCCCTCGTCCGCGGCGTTGGCGATTTCAATGCCTTGGCCGAGCGACGATCCCAAGGAGCGAACCTGCCCCACGACCGTCGGCCAGATGATGAGGCCGGCCAGCAACACGGCGGAGACCCGGCGCCAGCGGGGCTGCAGCCGCGCCAGGCGGGTGCTTAGCGCCAGCAACAGCGCGATGAGCGCCAGATTTCGCGCGTTCCCGGCGAAGCGGCTGAGGTCCCCGGGACGCCATTCATAGTGGAGCACCAGCCCGGCCACAGCCAACAGAATGGCGCCTGCCGCCAGTGCCGTCACGAGGCGGTCGCGCCAGGCCAGCAGCGCCGCGATCCCCGCCACGACCACCGGCCCAACCGCCAGCAGGCCAACGCCGCCCGAATGCGCCTCAATATCGCCCAGCAGCCGCCAGTTGGAGGGGTCGCCGTCCCACCAGAACGTCAGCCCCAATGTCGCCGAATCCCCCAGGAGTCCCGAGAGTCTGCCGCCACCGGCCAGCAGCAGGACCACGGCGAGCGCAAGCCCCGCGCTGGGCCGTACCAGCGCGCGCCACGCCAGGGCGCGCTCCCGCCAGGCCCTGCCCAGCTGCGCGGCTTCAAGAGCCCCCCAGAGCCCGAGCACCAGTGGGGTGAGTGACGTCGCAAGCAGACCCAGGAAGCCGATCAACCCGCCGAGCGTCAGGGTCGCCGGCCACGACCGCCGCCCGGCATTCGCGGCACGCTCCACTACCGCGAGCGCCAGCGCATAGGCCAACGGGAACGCAGGCGTCGAAATGTTGGGCAACGTCCGTTCCTTCACCGAAAGGAGTTGCTGGTCACCCGGCCAGAACATCCGCTCCAGCGACGTCCGCAGGCCCGCCTGCGGCCACCCCGCCGGGATGGGAGTCTGCAGGATCCCGTTTTCCACTTCTCCTCGAGTCCAGAGGGCGGTCGAGAGCAGCAGCGGCGCCAGGAGCAGCGCGATCCGCCAGGACCCACGCGCCACCAGCGCGGTCGCCACCACCAGCACGAAGCTCACCCAGGCATAGACGCCAAGCAACTCGTTGACGAAGGCGGGGTCGGGTCCCATGGGCGGAGCCAGCAGGCCGACCAGCAGGTCGACGCCGTGGTGATAGCGCAGCGGTATGCCCGGGTTCCAGGGCGCCTCCGGCGGGAACCCGCCCGCACGCAGCCAGCCGGACAGTCCGAGGTGAATGTAGGGATCGGTAAGGGGCAGTTGCTGCCGACTGGCGAGGGCCGCCCAAGCGAGCGCCAAGGCGGCGACCGTGAATCCCGCGACTGTGCGTGGCTGCATGCGTATGCGGCCACGGGCGCGCCAGGCAAGGAACGCGCCTAGCGCCAGCATGACGCCCCAGCCGATGGCCGCGCCCGCCAATCCCGGAACGACGTAGAGCACGAAATTGACGATCAGGCCCCAGAGCGCGGGGCCGACAACCAGGCCCTGCGCCAAGGCCATGCGCTCGTCGTCCTGGCGCAGCACCACGCGGACGATGACGTAGCCGACCGCAGCCAGCGCGGCGAGCTCCGCGGCTAGGAGCAGCAGGCCGGGGATCACCGCCGGGTCAACGGTCACTGATCAACTCTCAACCGATGCTTTCGACCCGTCGGTCTATGACGATCCAAAGTTTCCTCTTCGCAAGCGGACCCGGGATCCGGGGCCGGTTTGGGCTGACGCAAGCGAGCGGTGCACCCCCTGTCTCGTCGGGTTCGACCGACGAGATGGACGCGAGGCACCGCTCACGACCCATGATGACGTGTCGTATCGGTTGCGGCTAGGGCCGTTTTCCCTGGCTGACGAGTTGGGCCATGTCCGACCCGCCGGCCTCGGAGCGGGAGAGAGCATCGGCCGTCGATGGAGCGGCGGCTGACGATGAGCGAAGCGGATGGCTCAGCCGCGGCGAGCGTTGTCGTAGACCTCGAACGCGATCTCGCCGTCGTCTGCCACCCACATGCGCACCACTGGGACGAAGGCGGCCTCCCGCCAAAGGTTCGGCTGCCATTCATGCCGCAGGCGGATGACCAGCGCCCACGTGCCGGTACCCAGATCGCCTCCCGACGCGGGCAGGGGCGTGAAGGCGCCACGTTCGTTGCGAACCTCGAGGGCGGATGTCGCCAGGTCGAGCCGATAGGTGTGGGTGGTCGCCGCGGAACCCGACGAGAGCAGTCCGTCAATCCACTTCGCGAACACCGGTCCCCGCTCGTGACGAACAAAGCCGGCGGGGATGCCCAACGGCGATTCGAGAAGCGGGACCAATACCCAGTCCTGGCTCGTCCAGCGTTCCGGCGCGTGCTCGCTGTACGTGGCCGTGAAGGTCAAGCGGCCTTGGTTCAGGCGCGCGTCAGTGACCCGGACGCTGACCGGGGCCGGCTCGATGTCCGGCAGCGCCATGACCGGCGGCGCCGCCGAGGGCGACGCGTAGACCACGGCATCCTCGTTCCGCCAGATCGGGCGCCATCCGGCGGGAAACATCCAAGGATCGACGGCCGCCGGCAAGACCACGAGGTCCGGAACATTCACGCCCAGCGATTCCACGGGCCGTAGCGGCGTGCGGAGATGGAGGCCCGCGAGGTTGAGTGCTCCCATTAACTGGGCATCGGGCAGCGCCGAGGCGATCCGGATCCGACTCCACCACGAGGTTTGCTGGTGGAGATAGAGCGTCGGCGACGACGGCAACGCGCGCAGCGCCTCGAACGATGCCGGATGCGGCGCGGCGTCAAGCTGCGGGAACGCCGGACGGACGCGGTAGAGCGTTTCGCCACCGTCCCGCGCGAGAGGCTCGAAGAAGCGCGGATTGTCGAGCCAGCGCACGGCCCGGTCGGGCAAGTCGGCCCGCCATGCATCGGTGGCATGGACGTAGTCGAGTCCAAGCCGGCGAAACGCGCGCGGCTCCAAGTAGTTCACGGCGTCGAGATATTCGGGGCCGGCGACATAGTTCAGGTGGATCTGCTCGGCGAGGCCCGCCGCATTGGGGCGGCCGGTGGCGAGAAAGACGTTGGCGTAGGGCGGTGTGGTGGCGAGCACGCGCGCCTCACCGGACGTGTGGTCCCGTATGCGGGCCGCTAGACGCTCAGACATGGCGGGCAGCTGAAAGCGCCGCGCGGACTCCGGCCCGTCCGACGCCAGCGGCTCCTCGTCCATGCCGTCGGCATTGGCAATCTGGATGCCACTCCCAAGCGCCAGGCCGACGTTTCGCACGGGCCCCACGACCGTCGGCCAGACGATCAGGCCGACGAACAGCGCGGCGGCGGCGGCGCGCCAGCGCAGGCCCAATCCCGTCAAACGGGTGCTCAGGGCGAGCAGCAGCGCCACCAGCGCAAGGTTGCGCGCGTGCCCGGCCACGCGGTCCAAGTCCTTGGGCGCCGGCTCGTGATACAAGGCCAGCCAGGCCAGCGCCAGCAGGCCCGAGCCCGCCGCCAGCGCCAGCACCACTCGATCGCGCCGGGCCAGCAGCGCGGCGACACCCGCCACGACCACCGGACCCACGCCCAGCAGGGCCACACCGCCGGGCCAGCGGTCGAACGTCCCGAGTAGCCGCCAGTCCCCCGGGTCGAGGCTTCTGGACAGTGACAGACCCGACGCCGCGCCGCCGTCGAGGAGCCCGGTGAACACGCTTCCACCCCCGAGCAGCAACAGCACGGCCAGAGCCAGCCCACCGCCCGAGCGGACCATGGCTCCGCCGAGGAGTCCTGGGGTCACCGCCAAACGCATCCAGTCGCGTGGCTGACGCAAACGCCGAGCGAGCGCCGGCCGATCGCGCCAGGATCGCGCCAGGTGCAGGGCTTCCAAACCGGCCCACACGGCGAGCACCACCGGGGCGAACGTCGCCGCCAGCACGCCGATGAATCCGACCAGGCCCGCGAGCGTCACCGCGGCGGGCCACGAGCGGCGATCGGCGTGGGCGGCGCGCTCCACCACCACAAACGCGAGGGCGTATCCCAGCGTGAAGGCCGGCTTCCATATGTCCGCCAAGGCCTGGCCCCAGGGCGTGGCGTTCGGTGGGAAGGCAACCGACGGCCAGTAGATATCCGCCAGCGAATCGCGTAGGCCGGCCGCGGGCAGCCCCGCCGGCAGGGGGATCTCCAACAGGCCGTTGCCCACCCAGATTACGGTCCAGGCGCCATGCGTGAGCAACAGCGGCGCCACCAGCGGCAATGCGAGCCACGAGCCGCGCCGCACGATCGCCGCGACGGCGACCAGGATGAAGCTCGTCCATCCGTAGGCGTCCAGCAGTTCCGACACGAAGGCCTGATCGGGTCCCACGGGTGGCGCCAACAGCCCGACCAGCAGCGAAGGCCCGTGGTGATACCGCACCGGCGTCGCCGGATGCCAGGGCAGTTCCGGTGGAAACGCGCCCGCCCGAATCGAGGACGCCAGGCCCAGTTGGATCGGCCAGTCCTGGATGGTCAAGAGTTGGCGGGTGGCCAGCGCGACCCAGAAGAGCGCCAGGAAGGCAACGGCCAGCCCCGCCGCCGTGCGGGCTCTCGGGCAAATGCGTCCGCGCGCGCGCCAGGCCACGACCGCGCCGATGGCGAGCATGACGCCCCAGCCGACGGCCGCACCCGCCAGCCCCGGAACGACGTAGAGCACGAAGTTTGTGATCACGCCCCAGAGCGCGGGGCCCACGACCAGGCCCTGCGCCAGCGCCATGCGCTCGTCGTCCTGCCGCAGCACGGCGCGGACGATGACGTAGCCGACGGCGGCGAGCGCGGCGAGCTCCGCAGCCAGAAGCAGGAGGCCTGGGACGACCGTCAGGTCAACACGCATGCATCAAGCCTCGCCTGCCGCGTCCGAACCCCCAGCCATGACACCCCTCATGCGCGCACGGTGCGGAGGTCGTTGCACGGCGACTCCGCCTTGGTCGGGATCGACGCGCGCAGGGTCTCGAGAAGGACTATGCGACCGGCGCGCCGCGAACGTCTGCCAATGGCTCATAGGTTACGCGGCCACTCTCGGAGATCCGGATCCGCAGCAGGGGAATGACGGCGGCGTCGCGCCAAGTGGTCGGCTCATATTCGTGACGCAGCCGAAGGGCCAGCGTGTAGCCGCCGGGTCCAAGATCGTCCGCTGAGCTCGCCAGCGGCACGAAATCACCGCGGTCGTTGCGCACTGACAGCTCGCGGGCGCGCGCGTCGAAGCGGTAGGTGTGCGAGGTGGTTGCACTGCCTGCCGACAGCAATCCCGCGAACCACTTGGCAATCGTCGGCTCCGCGCGGCGGCGAAAGACTTCCGTCGGGATGGCCCAGGGCGAGCGGTCGCCTTCGAGGATGATCCAATCCTGGCTGGTCCACCCTTGCGAGGTGCGCTCGTTGAAGGCGGCGGCGAACTCGATGCGGCCATCCGCCACCGTCACATCGCGCACTTCCAGCAGCACCGGCGGCAGATCGCGCGGTGGTCCGGCGGCATCCGGCATCGGAGTATCCAGGATTTGCGGCACCGCGCCGGTGGGCGCGTACACCGCGACGTTGTGGTCGGTCCACCAGATCGGTGTCCGTGCCGAGGGCGGGAACATCCACGTCTCGCCATTCGACGGCAGGACGACGATGTCAGGCGTCTCGTCGGTGAGCGGATCGATGCTCCAGTTCGTGGGCGTGAGCAGGTGGAGTTCGTGGGTATCGACCTGCCCGACGAGCCGGGCGTGGGACAGCGTCGACGCGACGCGAAGCGTCTGGACATCCCGCGGCGGAATCACCAAATACACGGTTGCCGACGGCGGCACGGCCTGACGCAAGGCCTCGAAGGACGCGGGATGGGGTGAAACGTCGAGGCTCGGGAACGCCGGCCGGACTCGAAACAGCCGCTCGCCGCCGTCTCGGACCAGCAGCTCGAAGAACCGAGGATCGCCCAGCCACGCCTGCGCCCGGGACGGCAGGCCCGCCACCCACGCATCCGTCGCACGGACATACTGGATGCCCAGCCGCCGGATGGCGGCCGGCTCGAGATACTTGAGGGCGTCCCAGTATTCCGGTCCGACGTGGAAGAACTGGTGGGTCAGGCCGTAGAAGCCCGCATTGTTGGGGCGGCCGGTGTTGAACTGCACATGCCAGAAGGGCCACGCGGTGTCGAGCACGTGGGCATCCACCGCGGTGTGGTCGCGGATATACGCAGCGACGCGCTCCGAAATAGGCCCCACTCTCAAGCTTCGGCCAAATGCCGCCGATCCGCTTAACGTGCGCTGTCCCGGCTGGGCGTCCGCGAGCAACGGCCCGTGGCCGAGGGCCAGACCGAGGCTGCGCGCCGGTCCCACGACGGTCGGCCAGATCAACAGGACCACCAATACCCCGCTGGCGGCGTAGCGCAAGCGGGGCGGCAAGCCGGTCAGGCGAACGCTGAGCGCCAACAGCAGCGCGATCAGCGCCAGATTGCGCCCGTGACCCGCCAAACGGTCCACGTCAAAAGGGGCCGGCGTATAGCGCAGCCCGAGGTAGGCAAGCGCCAAGACTCCGCTGCCCAGGGCCAGTGCTTGCACCAGTCGGTCGTGCCGCGCCATCAGCGCGGCCGCGCCCGCCACGACCACCGGACCCACGCCCAGCACGGCAATCCCACCAGATCGCGGGTCGAACGCGCCCAGCAGCCGCCAGCCCTCGCCATGCTCATTCCACGCGAGGGTGAGGCCCACCGACGCCGCGCCTGACAAGAATCCCGCAAACCGCCCGCCGGCGAGCAGCAGAACCACGGCCAAGGCCAGACCCGCGGTCGACCGGAGAACAGCGCCCCGCGTCAACGACTGTGCGCACCGCGCGCGCCGGAGATGCACGGCCTCGAGACCCGCCCAAAGCGCGAGCAACAGCGGCGCCAGCGTTGCGACCGACAAGCCGACAAAGCTCACCAGGGCTGCCTGCGTGAGCGTGAATGGCCAAGACCGACCCTTTGCCCGCGCGGACCGCTCCAAAACTATGACCAGCAGCGCGTGCCCCAACGGGAATCCGGGTTTCCAAATGTCGGGGAGTGCGGCTTCACGAAACTGAATCGGCCGGTCGGCCAGCCACGATTGCTCCGGGGATGGCCAGTAGATGTCCATCAACGAGGCGCCGGCCTCCGCCGACGGCACGCCCGCCAGGACCGGAATCTCCAAGAGGCCCTCACCCACCCACGTGAAGGTCCAGGCGCCGGCGGTGATCAGCAGCGGCGCCGTAACCGCGGCGGCGAAGCTGGATGCGCGGTGCAGCAGCAGCGTCGCGATCACCAGGGCGAAGCTCATCCAGACGTACGCGCCCAGCAGCTCGGTGACCAATCCCAGACCGGGCCCAGCCGGCGGCGCCAAGAGCCCGACCAGCAGCGGTATTCCGTGGTGGTAGGGCGCGGGCGCCCCTGGGTTCCAAAACAGCTCCGGCGGGAATCCTCCCGCGCGGATTGAGACCGCCAGGCCCAATTGCACCGTCGGGTCCGGTATGGCTAAGACCTGTCGGCTGGCCAGCGCGACCCAGAAGAGCGCCAAGGCGGCGACGGTGAATCCCGCCACCGTGCGCGGCCGCAGGCGAAGCGGGCGGCGCCCGCGCCAGACGACGACCGCGCCCACCGCGACCATGACGCCCCAGGCGACGGCCGCGCCCGCCAACCCCGGGACGACGTAGAGCACGAGATTTGTGATCACTCCCCATAGCGCAGGGCCGACGACGAGCCCTTGCGCGAGGGCCATGCGCTCGTCGTCCTGCCGCAGCGCCACGCGGGCGATGACGTAACCGACGGCAGCCAGCGCGGCGAGTTCGGCGGCTAGGAGCAGCAGGCCGGGGATCACCGCGGGGTCAACGATCACAGAACACTCGGAACTCCGAAGATCGCAGATTCAAGCCTTCACACTGGCTCAGGCGCCGGCATCACTCGCACACACCTGGTTGCATGTGGCAGCCGGGCGAGGCCTAGCCCGATTCCGCCACAACGTCGACCCACGCTCTCCGCGGACGATCATTCGCTCTCCGGAGATGCCTTCCGCAGCAACATCACATGATCGAGCATCAGGCGCGGCCGGTCTCCGACCTCATGGTTGAAGATC